>NZ_JBFRFD010000191.1:0-6158 GCF_052114645.1 Arthrobacter sp. 2YAF22_2 | reverse complement strand
CGCCTGGGACGCGCCGGTGCTGGATTCTGCCGGCCAGCCGACGGGCAAGACCCGTCCGATCGTGCAGACCGGCAACTACGGCGAGTTCATCGGCCAGATCCAGTTGACGATCGATACCAAGACCATGTCCGTCACCGGCTACAAGGCGGCCAACGTCAAGCGGACCACGGACCCGGCGGCCGGCCTCATCGCCGCGTTCCCGCGGGTCGCCGCAGTCCAGGCCATCGTGGACAAGGCCACCGCCGAGGCGGCCGTGGTCGGCAACCAGCCGGTCGGCAAAGTCACCGCGGATATCACGACGGCGTTCGGCGGCTCCCCCGCCGCGCGTGACGACCGTGCGAACGAATCCACGCTGGGCAACCTCGTGGCCGACTCGCTCGTGGACTCACTCAAGGCACCCGAGCTCGGCGGCGCCGAGATCGGCGTCGTCAACCCGGGCGGCCTCCGGAACGAGCTGTACTACGCCCCGGACGGCACGATCACCTACGCCGAGGCCAACGCGGTCCTGCCGTTCGTGAACAACCTGTGGACCACTTCGCTCACGGGCGCACAGTTCAAGACGTTGCTGGAACAACAGTGGCAGACCAACCCGGACGGCACGGTCCCCAGCCGCGCCTACCAGCAGCTGGGCCTGTCCAAGAACGTCAACTACACCTACGACGCTGCCCGCCCCGCGGGTGACCGGATCACCGCGATCCGGGTCAACGGTGCGCTGATCGACCCGGCGAAGTCCTACCGGATCGGCACGTTCAGCTTCCTGGCCACGGGCGGCGACAACTTTCGGATCTTCACCTCCGGCACGGGAACCAAGGATTCCGGGCTGGTGGACCGTGACGCGTGGATCAAGTACCTGCAGATGCACAACCCCGTTTCGCCGGACTTCGGCCGCCGCTCGGTGGCCGTGGCCAACACCACCGCGGCCGAGGTCAAGAGTGGAGACGCCATCATCCTGGCGGTTTCCAAGCTGGATCTCACCTCGCTGGGCAGCCCGGCCAATGCCTCGCTGCGCGCCGAGTTCATCGACGCCAAGGGCACGGTCACCGCACTTGGTACCGTTCCGGTGGCAGCCGGTGCGGCCTCAGTGAGCCTGAAGGTGCCCGCCGGCGCCGCAGCCGGCACGGGCACCCTGGTGCTCACCGCCGTCGAATCCGGCACCGTGGTCAAGTCGGAGGTCAAGGTCGCAGCCAGCGTCCCCGTCCCGCCGAAGTGCACCGCGCCGGTCAAGCCGAACCGGCCCGCCGACCTGGTGGGCCAGGCCAACTACGGCACCCAGATGGCCGCGTACCGCCACTGCCTGAAGGGCTAGGCTTCCAGCCCTGACCCAGTGAGCATGCCCTCCCCCGGGCCGCAGCGGTGGACATATGAGCCATATGTCCACCGCCCGGCCCGGACGGAGGGCATGCTCATTTTTGGTTGGTGGCCAAGGGAGGACATGCTCACTTTTTGGTGGCCGAGAAAGGACGGACGCACCTCTTGTCCGGAGCCAAGAGAGGGCATGCCCATCCTTTGTCTGCGGCCGAGGAAGGACGGGCGCACTTTTGTTGGCAGCCAAGAGAGGGCATGCCCAGCCCCGAGCCGCAGTGATGGACATTTCCTACAAGTGTCCACTCCCCCGCCCGCGGAAGGAACATGCTCATTTTTCGTTAGCGGCCAGGACAACGGGCATGCTCTCCCCTGGGCAGCAGCGATGGACACATAGCCCATAAGTCCACCGCCCGGCCCGGACGGAGGGCATGCTCATTTTTGGTTGCAAGCCCAGGAGGACGTGCTCACTTTTGTTGACGGCCAAGGAAGGGCATGCTCGTTGTTCGCGAGGCTATTCGCGGGCCCGTCGCTGCCGGTCTGGCGCCTACCGGCCGAGGATGGCCCTGGCGATCTCGTCGGCGTCGCGCAGGGTGCGCTGGCCGCTGCGGTAGACCGGCCCCTGCTGCGGCCGGGCCTCGGCCGCGATCGCGGTGCCCCATTGCGCGGCGGAGAGCTGCAGGCCCAGCACGTAGACGCCCTCTGTGACCGCCCCGTTCGCGCCCACCGGCCGGTAGGGGTGCGGCACAACGTCCAGGCCGGAGCTCTGCACCGGCGTGCCTTCCGCGCTCATCATGAGCCGAGGGCGCACCAGGCCGTCCGCCAGCAGCTGTTCCAGCAACGGGGACGCATTGATGGCCACCCGGTTGGCCGGTGCCAGCGCCTCGATCAGCACGGTCGCCTCGACCCGGTCGGCTCCGTCCCGGCCGGGAACCCACGGCGAGGCGGCCGTGAATACCTTGGCCTTCCGGTCGACGCCGAACTTGGGGTCGGGGCCCACGAAGCTGACCACCCCGGCCCGGGCCAGCGCCGCAAGCTGCTCGGCCCGGAGCGCCGGCGGCCCGCTCGCGAGCCCTTCCACGAACGATTCGAACCAGCCCCGGAGTCCCGCGACCCAGGATTCATCGGTGATGCCGCCGTCCGCCACCGCCGTCTTGAGCACCGCCCGGCCGTGGTGCAGCGCGCCGATCGCCATTTTCACCGGGTCCTCCTCGCCGAGGGCCGAGCGCCGCGCGTCATCCAGCAGATACTCGACGACGGCGGCGTCCAGCTCTGCTCGGGCGGCGAAGCTGCGGCCGGCCAGCGGCGCTGCGAGGCCCAGCAGGTCCAACCGATGGCCCGGGCGGACCGACGCGTCGATCACCGCCCGTGCAGCATCTTCCCACTTCACCGTGGAGTGGGCATGCGGCCGCAGCGCTTCCGCCAGGGCGTCGAGGAAGCCGGCCGGGTCGGCGCCGACCGCGTCCGGCCGCGAGCGCGCCAGGGTGGAGTAGTAGGCCCACACAGCGTCCCGGTGCAGCAGCGGCCAGAGGTCGTGGTCGAAACTCGGCACGATTCCGGCCGCAGCGAATTTGGCGAGCGCCTCCTCCGTGCAGTACCTCAGCTGCACCGCCGCCGGGTAGTAGCCGGCCAGTGTCGCTTTCGCCCGGTACGGGGTGCCTCGACGGGAGGCGGCGATGAGGAGCGGCTCCCGCCCGGACGGCAGGTACGTCAGGCCAGCGCCGTCCGGGTCGGGCAGGAACTTGCCGCCGCGGCCCTCGGTCAGCTGGCCCATCGCATCGAAGAAGTTCAGGCCCATGCCGCGCACCAGTACCGGCCGGACGGCGGGGATCCGCGACCAGTCGACGTCAGCCGGGGCGGCGGGCGGTAAGTAGGTCAGTCCAAGTTCCTGGGCGGCGGACTGCAGGTCGCGCTGTTCGGGATTGAGCCGGGACTCAAGGTGGCCGAGTGCCAGTACCACGGACCCGACGCTGAGCACGGCGCCGTCGGCGAGCGCGACGTCGAACCCGGCGTTCTCCGGTACGGCGTCCGCCGGCGCGGCGCCCGGCCGGACCGCCGTCGCCGTCGTCGGGTGGAACTCCACGGTGACGCCGTCGGGCAGTTTCTCCAGCAATTCCTCGAGGGTGGCCCGCAGGTAGCGGCCGTAGAGCGCGCGGCTGGGGAAATCGGCGGACTCCAGCCCGGCCAGCTCGGTGCGTTCCTCGGCGGACAGCGCGGGGTGCGGGTCCCGCCGCTGCAGTTCCCGCCACCGGTCGAAGGTGCCCCCGGCCAGGGGCGTCGCCAGCTCCGGATCCTCGGGGACCACGGTGGGATAGAAGGACTGCGTGTTCATCAGGTAGAGCCGCGACTGCGCAGGTTGCCAGACATGGCCCGGCCCAGCGGGGTAAGGGTCGATCACGTCGATGTGCAAGCTGGCTCCGGAAGTGCCGGGAGCCCAATTGGCGAGCAGCCGCTCCAGCACGCTGGTACCCCTGGGACCGGCGCCAATCAGCGCCGTCCGGATGCCTCGCGATATGACCACGGCAACCAGCGTATCCGCAACCGGGCCGGCRTCCTGACTGCCGGCCCGGAGGCTTGACTTGCCTGCCCGGCATTGCAGTTGCTTGGATGGGCCGATGACCACCACTGCAGCTGAGCAACCACCCGCGTCCGGCGGCCCTTCCGGAGCGAACTCCGGTACCGCCCCCGAACCCGTCGACGAGAATATCTGGCTGGAGGACATCTACGGCGAGGAGCAACTGGCCTGGGTCCGGGAACAGAACGCCCGCACCGAGGAGCTGCTGGAGGACGCGGAATACGCCGAACTCGAGGGCCGCATCCTTGAGGTCCTGGATTCCACCGACCGGATCGCCATGGTGGGCAAGCACGGCGACTGGTACTACAACTTCTGGAAGGACCGCGAGAACCCCAAGGGCCTCTGGCGGCGCACGGACTGGGAGGGCTACCGGGCCGGGTCGCCCGAGTGGGAGATCCTGCTCGACATCGATGCCCTTGCCGCGGCAGAAGGCGAGGAATGGGTCTTCCACGGTGCCAGCTTCCTCCGCCCCGCCGCCGGGCAGCCGCACCGGCTCGCTCTGCTGGCGCTCTCCCCCGACGGCGGCGACGCCAACCGCYACCGCGAGTTCGACGTCGAGGCCCGCAGCTTTGTCGACCCGGCGCAGGGCGGCTTCGACCTTCCGACCGGCAAGGGCAACGTATCGTGGCTGGACGCCGACACCCTGCTGGTGGCAAGCACCGCCGCGGGACTGCCGCGCACCAGCTCCTCGTACGCCCGGACCGGTGTGGTCCTGCGCCGCGGCCAGCAGCTGGCGGCGGCCGAGCGGCTCTTCGAAATCCCGGAAGACCACATGATGGCTCTCCTGGCACATGACTCCACCCCCGGATTCGAACGCACTTTCGGCGTGGACTGGATCAGCTTCTTCGAAAAGCGCACCTCGGTGCTACGCGACGGCGAGTGGCTCGAAATCGACGTGCCGGCGGACGTGAACCTGAGTTCGCACCGGGAATGGCTGCTCTTCCGCCCGCAACGCGAGTGGGACGTCAACGGAACAAGCTACCCGGCCGGGTCCCTACTGGCGGCGGGCTTCGAGGACTTCCTGGCCGGCAGCCGGGAGGTGTCCGTGCTGTTCACCCCGGACGCGCACACGTCCCTGCAGTCCTGGAGCTGGACCAGGGACTTCCTGCTGCTGAACCTGCTGCGGGATGTGTCCTCCGAAATCCGGGTGCTGGACCCGCAGCGGCCCGGCACCGATGTCGCCTGGGCCTCCAGCGCGCTGGACGCCTGCCCGCCGCTGCACGACGTCAACGCCTACAGCGTCAGCGACGAGGACGGGCGCGAGGACGGGCGCGAGGACGGGCGCGAGGACGGAGCCGGCGACGGTGCCGACAATGCTGCCGGGAATGACTTCTGGCTGGTGGCCACGGGGTTCGCGACGCCGACCACCCTGACCCGCGGTTCGCTGACGCGCGCAGGCGTGGCCGGCGTCGTCAGCACGCACGAGGTGATCCGGACCGCGCCGTCGTTCTTCGACGAGGACGCCTACGAGGTGCAGCAGCACTTCGCAGTCTCGAAGGACGGCACCCGGGTGCCCTACTTCCAGATCGCCGCCAAGGATCTGGTGCTCGACGGGCAGAATCCCACGCAGCTCTCCGGCTACGGCGGCTTCGAGATATCCCGTACCCCTGCCTACAGCGGTGCCGTCGGCCGGGCCTGGTTGGAACGTCGCACGGAGGAATCAGCCGGGGCGGAGGGCGGGGCGCCGCACAGCCGGGGCGGTGTGTATGTCGTCGCGAACATCCGCGGCGGCGGCGAGTACGGTCCGTCCTGGCACCGCGCCGCACTGCAGGACCAGCGGCACCGCGCCTACGAGGACTTCGCAGCCGTCGCGCAGGACCTGATCTCCCGCGGCGTCACGTCCCCCCAGCGGCTGGGCTGCGTGGGCGGCTCCAATGGCGGCCTCCTGGTGGGCAACATGCTCACCAGGTACCCGGAACTGTTCGGCGCTGTGTCTTGCGGGGTGCCGCTGCTGGACATGCGCCGGTACACGAAGCTGTCCGCCGGGTATTCCTGGATTGCCGAGTATGGCGACCCGGAGGTGCCCGAGCAGTGGGAATTCATGCGGACCTTCTCGCCCTACCACCTGCTCCACGACGGGGTGGAGTATCCGGAGACCTTCATCTGGACCGCGACGTCGGATGACCGGGTGGGTCCTGTGCAGGCCCGCAAGATGGCGGCCCGGATGCAGGCCATGGGCATCCCCAACGTGTGGTTCCACGAGGCCCTCGAGGGCGGCCACGCGGGAGCCTCGGACAACCGCCAGGCCGCGGCGCTGCAGAGCCGCAGCCAGCATTTCCTG
>NZ_JBFRFD010000190.1:0-6165 GCF_052114645.1 Arthrobacter sp. 2YAF22_2 | reverse complement strand
CGGCGTGGCGGGTCCCGCCACTCCGGGCACCCCCGGCGCGCCGGGTCCCGGCGTCGACGTCGGGCCGGGCGCCGACGTCCYGGCTCCCTTGTCCGCCTTGAGCCGTCCGGTTCCCCGGGAAAACCGCTTCTCGATAAAGTGCTGGCCGACCATCAGCACCGACGTGAAGAGCAGGTACCAGAGGGACGCGACGATCAGCAGCGGCACCGGAGTGAACGTCACCGCCGAAATGCCGCGCGACACCCCGTACAGGTCAACGCTCAACGGGATCGCGGCCACCAGTGAGGTGGTCTTGAGCATCGAGATCACTTCGTTGCCGGTGGGCGGAATGATGATTTTCATGGCCTGCGGAACCACGACGAACCGCATCGTCTGCCCCCAGGACATCGCCAACGCCGTCGACGCCTCGGCCTGTCCCTCGTCTACGGACAGCAGACCGGCGCGCACAATCTCGGACATGTACGCGGCCTCGTTCAGGCCCAGCCCGATCACCGCGGTGATGAACAGGTTGGTGAACACCCCGTTCGGAACGGTGACCCACGGCGTCGTAAACGGAATCCCGAACGTAAACACCGGATAGATCAGCGACACGATGCCCCAGAACACCAGCTGGACGTAGACCGGAGTCCCGCGGAAGATCCAGATGTACAGCCAGGCAATGCTCTTCAGGACCGGGTTCGGGGAGAGCCGCATGATGGCCAGCAGGAGCCCGATGACGATCGCGCCGATCATCGCGTAGATGGTCAGCCACAACGTCACCCAGGCGGCCTGGCTGATCCGGCGGTCGAAAATGTACTTTCCCACGTCGGCCCAGCCATAGTCCGGGCGCTGGGCGGCATCCAACAGGAACACCGCCAGCCCGAGCACCAGGACCACAGCGATCACGTTCCGCCACGGGTGCCGCAGCGGGATGGCGACGATGGCATCTGCCGGGTCCGTGGCTGTGGCCGGTTTCTTAGCCGGATCCGTCACCCTGTCGGCTCCCCGCTCGCTCATGGGTGGTCAGCCCTTGGCGGCCACGTTGAGGTCCGCCTTCTTGATGCCGCCGGCTTCCACACCCCACTTGGCCAGGATCTTGTTGTAGGAACCGTCATCAATCAGCGCCTGCAGCGCCTTTTGCAGGACCGGGGTAAAGTCGCTGCCCTTGGCCACCGGGATCCCGTACGGGGCCACTTCGAAGGCGTCGCCGGCGGTCTGCAGCTTGTCCTTAGTCTTGGAGATCGCATACAGCGTCACGGGCGAATCGGCGCTCATGGCGTCCACTTGTCCGACCACCAGGGCGTTCGTGGCCTGGTCCTGGGCGTCATACCTGAAGATGGTGATGGCCGGTTTCCCGGCATCCGTGCAGGCCTTCGACTTGGCCGGCACCTCGTGTGTGTCCTCATAGGTGGTGGCCTGGACCGCGACCTTGAGCCCGCACGCGTTCTTCGGATCCACGGTCTTGCCCTTGGGCCCGGCCCACTGGATCCCGGCGGAATAGTAATTCACGAAATCGACCTGCTTTTCGCGTTCCACGGTGTCCGTAAAGGAGGACATGCCCATGTCATCCTTTCCCGCCTTGACGGCCGGAAGGATGTTATCGAAGGTGCCGATGTCGAAATTGACCTTCACCCCCAGCACTTTGCCCAGCGCATTGGTGAGATCCACGGACCAGCCGGCGGGGGCGCCGTTATCGTCCTTGAACTCGTTGGGCGGGTAATTGTTGGCCATACCGACGTTGAGCACGCCGGCGCTCTTGATTTTGTCCGGAAGGGCCGCCGCGATTGAGTCGTTCTTCTTCACGTCGACGGCGTCGGAACTTCCGCTGGCGCCGCCCGAGGGAGCGGGCTCGCTGTTGTTGACACAACCGGAGAGGGCTAGGGCAGAAGCGATCGTGAGAACGGGAAAAACATATCGAGTACGCATGGTTTCCTTAGTTGTTCAGGGATTCATCACCCTCACGCGACGCTGCGGGAGGACTCTTAGTGACTGCCGGACCGGAGTGAAATCCCTTCGTTTCACCAGACGCTGTTGTTTCAAAGATTTCTCCGGAATGTCGAATATCCCGGAGAATTTCTCCACCCCGGGTCTTCAACTCGGGAATGCTGGAAACGCCCACTAACGTCATGGTACGCCGGAGCTCGTCCGAGAGGATCTCGATGATTCGTCCGACGCCCTCGGACCCTGCGGCAACCAAGCCATAGAGATAGGCCCTGCCGATTGAGCAGGCGTCGGCCCCCAGCGCCAGCGCCTTAAGGATGTCGCTCCCCCGGCGAATCCCGGAGTCCACATAAATCTCCATCGAATCGCCCACCCGCTGCCGCGATTCCTGCAGGACGTCCATGGGGCTGAGCATGTGGTCCAGCTGGCGGCCGCCATGGTTGCTCAGTTGGACGGCGTCCACGCCAATCCGCGCAGCCTTGGCCACATCTGCCGGGTTGACGCAGCCCTTGAGGATGATCTTGCCCGGCCAGGCCTGCCGTAAGGCTTCGAGCTCCCCCCACCCGCTGGTCGCGTCCGAGTGGCCCAGGATGTCCTGCCACATGGCCGGGGTGATAACGGAAGTGGCCGCGGCACTGCGGGGATCCAGGTTCGGGAAGCTGATTCCCTCCGATCTCAGGAAGTTGATCCACCAGGAAGGACGCCGGGCGATGTCCGCAACGGTGGAAAGCGTTAACGCGGGAGGTGCGGTGAACCCATTGTGAAGATCCCGCTCCCGGGATCCCAGCGCGCGGGTGTCGACGCCGACAATGAGGGTGTGGAAGCCAGCAGCTTCGCAGCGGGCCAGTTTGTCTTTCAACGCCTGACTGTCGGAGCTGAGGCCGATGTTGAACCAGCGCTCAAGGGCCGGCTGCCGCCGGGCGATGGCTTCCATCGGGACGGTGCTCAGCCCAGCCRGCCCGTAAGGAATGCCGGCCCGGTCCGCGGCAGCGGCGACGGCCAGTTCCCCCTCGGGATGGAACAGCCGGGTGGCACCGGTCGGGGTCAGGGTGAGGGGCAAGGTGCTTTTGTTACCCAGCAGGGTCGTGGCCGTGTCGGGTCCGGACACCGGGCCCCAGCTGGGCATGAGGGCCCAGGCATCGAAGACGGCCCGGTTCCGGCGCAGCGTCACTTCGTCCTCGGAGCCGCCGTCGAGGTAGTCGAAGATCCCGGCGGGCAGGACTTTCTTCGCCGCCTTCCGGTATTCCGCCACGTTGAACGCGTTGGCCAGCACCCGGCGTCGGCGGGAGAAGACCGGGGCCTTGACCTGGATGAGCTGCCTGGCTTCACTGATCTTCACTGCGGGCCTTCCGGGTGCGCGCCTGGGTCATGCTTCACGCCCTGTCCGGGCCGGTTAACTTGGCCACGGTCATCAGGATCGCCGAGTCCTCCTCGGCCTCCAGACTGTGCAGCCCGTCCGGCACGATCAGCAGGTCCCCGGCCTTCCCTTGCCAGGATTCGGTGCCGGAACGCAGCCGGACGCAGCCCTTGAGCACAAATACGGTGGCTTCCCCGGGGTTCTGGTGTTCGCTCAGCTGGGTCCCGGCCCGGAACGCCATCACGGTCTGGCGGAGCACCTTCTCGTGGCCGCCGTACACCGTGTCAGCGGCCCGTCCGCTGCCGGCCGCGAGCGCGGCCGCAACTTGCTGACGGGCCAGGGCATCGATCGATATCTTCTGCATGGGGACACCCTAGCCACCGGCCGGGCCCCTGCCGAGGGCCATTTGTCCCGAACGGCCGTTAGCGGCCGCCTGAAAGACCTCCACACCACCCTCGCTAACCTGAAGGACACCTGATGTCACAGCCGCTGACCGCCATCGAGCTCGACGAATTCCTCCCGCACCCGCCCGCCAAGGTGTGGCGCGCGCTCACCGAGCCCGACCTGATCGCGACCTGGCTGATGGAAAACGATTTCAAACCCGTCGCCGGGCACCGCTACACCATGCGCGGCACCCCGAGCCGACGCACGTGATCGCGCACCGCATCATGGGCGGCGGCTGGCGCGGGCAGATCCTCAAGAAGCTGCTGGAAACACTGGCGCAAACAGACAGCTAAGCGGTCCCCTCCCAGCCCTGCCACGGGCACTGCGACTGCCGTCCCTGTTGGGGATCGGCGCCCCTCGCTAGACTGAAATTGCGCCGCACAAGACGCAAATTCGCTTCGGGAAAGGCACGGTCATGACCGAGAACAGCGGCATCAACGACACCCCGGATGAGGCAGCCTCGGAAGAGAAGCCGGAAGAAAAAGACCTGCGGGGGCGGTACGTCGAAGGCAACTTTGGCAAGGCTGGCGCGCAGACCGGCCGGCATACTGACGACGAAGAGGGCCAATACATCGAAGGGAATTACGGGCCGGCCGGCAGCGAGGGCGGACTGCCCGAACCGCTGGGAGCCAAGGCCCGGGAATCTGGACGATACGTCGAAGCCGACTACGGCGAGAGCGGATCCGTACCTGGCCGCACCGCCGACTCCGAAATCGGCCGGTACGCAGAAGGCGACTACGGCACGGACGGGAAAGTGGATCCCCTCCGCAAAGCCGCCGCAGCTAAGGGCACGGATGCGGCTACAGACAAGCCCACCGACCAGCCCGAGTAACTCGGCCCCTGCGCCGGCGAACCAGCCGGACACCCGTCAATACACCACCCGGAAGTTGCTGAACGCTCCGGTGGCCCGGGTGATCCGCTCGTCCACGTGGTCCACCCGCCCTGGCGCCTCCGGCGAGCGCAGCCAACTGCGGAATTGGAGCACCACGTCCTGCGGGCCTTCGACGACGACGGCGACGGTGCCGTCGTCGTTGTTCCGGACGATGCCGCACAACGCGAGTTCCTCGGCCTTGCGCACGGTCCAATAGCGGAAGCCGACTGCCTGCACCATGCCCGCCACCCGGGCCGTCAGGCGCACGGCGGTACCGGTGTCTGCAGCGCCGCGACGGTCAGCGAATTCAGCCATGCGTCCAATGTAGTCCCCGCCCGGCACCGGGGACATCCGGGACTTTCGCCGGACTCGACGAGCCCACCGGGCGACACCGACAATAATGTTCAAAAGAACAGACAATATATAATTGCTTGCGTAATGCACTGCGGCTCACATAGTCTGTGATCAGTTGAAAATGCTTCCCGCCAGGCACTTCGAGCTGCCGGGCGGGACCCAACTTCTGTTCACCACGGGCGCCCTGCCGCCGCGAAAGGACCACATCATGAAGTACGCAAGCTTCCTGGCCGCCGACGGCTCACCCACCTGGGGCATCGTGAGCGAAGGAACCGTCTATGACCTCGGCCCCACCGGAGCCGACCTGGCCCCCACCCTGCGTGCCGCCGTCGAACAGGGCATCTTCGGCACCCTCGGCGAGGAATTCCGCACCGCGCCGGCCCGCGATGAAACTGAGATCAAATTCCTTCCGGCCATCACCAATCCGGGCAAGATCATCTGCATCGGCGTGAACTACCGCAGCCACCAGAACGAAACGGGCAACGCAGCCCACCAGAAGGAACAAAAGGCCCCCACCGTCTTCACCCGCTTCGCCGACTCCCAGATGGGCCACCTGCAGCCGGCCCAGATGCCCGCGACCACGAATGAATTCGACTACGAGGGCGAAATGGCCCTGGTCATCGGCAAGGAAGGCTTCCACGTCGCCGAAGCAGACGCCTTCGAGCACGTCGCCGGCTACGCCGCCTACAACGACTTCAGCGTCCGCGACTGGCAGCTCTCAACCACGCAGTGGACCCCGGGCAAGAACTTCCCCGGCACCGGCGGCTTCGGGCCCTACCTGGTTCCGGCCGCGGACCTGGGCGACGTCGACAAGCTCACCCTGGAAACCCGCGTCAACGGCGACGTCCGCCAGAAGGCCTCCGTGGCCGACCTGTACTTCACCATCCCCCAGCTGATCGCCTACGTCACCGGCTTCACCCGACTGTCGCCGGGCGATGTCATCGTCACCGGCACCCCCGGCGGCGTCGGCCGGTTCATGGTCCCCTCCGGGCTGCTCAATGAAGGCGACGTCGTCGAGGTTGAAATCACCGGCCTCGGGACCCTGAGCAACACGGTCCAGCTGGTCTCCTGATGGGCAACGTCATCGATACCGACGTCCTGGTGATCGGAGCGGGCCCCATCGGCCTGGCCGCGGCGAACCTGCTCGCGGACCAGGGCGTGAGGGTGATGCTCGTCGAGCGCAACGCCAGCACCAGCGACGAGCCGCGCGCCATCAGCG
>NZ_JBFRFD010000189.1:0-6200 GCF_052114645.1 Arthrobacter sp. 2YAF22_2 | reverse complement strand
CGGCGAGGGCGGACTTCAGGTCCTCGAGTTGGCGTGTTTCGTCGATGAGCGCGGCGGCGCTGGCCGGGGCGGGGAGGCCGGCCAGGACCCGGGCGAGCTCCGCGACCGTCACGGCGCGTGCCGGTGCCGTGTTGGCCGAATCCATGTCCTGCGGCTCAATGACCTCCATACCTCAAGTGTCCCTGCGGGCTATGACATTAACGGCCCTGCAGATTTGTCCCAAGGCTTCGGGATGCATCTGGGCTTCTTCAGCCCCCGCCATGACGCCAGAAACGCCGGCCAGGATTCGGGCGAGCTCGGCGGACGTCACAGCGCGAGCCAGTGCCGTGTTCGCTGTGGCCGTCTCAGGGCCATTGACTGCCGTCCATAGTTCAAGTGTCCCTGCGGGCTATGACATTAATCGCCCGGCGGAGTCGTTCCAACGCTTCGGGAGGCACCGGGCCCCCTTGGGGGCCCGACACCACGCCTGGAACGTTGCCGAGGACAACGGCTACCTCAAGCCGCGTCCGCACGGTAGCCAGCGCAGAGCCGAACTCGTTAAGCCGACGGTGCAGTCCGGCGATCCCGCCAGGATCCTGCGCCGTACGAACGTCCAGGAGCGTGCGGTCGCACAACGCGAGCACGTTCCGGAGTTCCTCGTGGCCGCGCCCCACTGCTGAGGAAGCCGCTGATGAAGCCACGTTTTTTTGCCGCTGCTTGCCGTCCATGCATCAAGTCTCGTCGAGGGCTCTGACAAAAATGGCTTGCCGACCCCGGCGTGCTCCCGCCGGCCATTTCCCGCAGGCGTGCTCCCGCGCCCCGACAGCCGCGGGGCCTAGCGGACCGGCTCCAGCGCGAGTTTCAGGCCAAAGGCGACCAGAACGGTGCCCGTGATGCTGTCGATTATCCGGACGGTGCGCGCCCCCTTCAGCCATCTGGAAAGGAAGCCGGTCGCAAAGATCAAAGCGCTGAACCAGATCATGGCCAGAATGCAGTGCACGCCGGCCAGCAACATCCCCATCAGCAGGGGAGAGGTTCCGGCGGGGATGAACTGCGGAATCGTCGCGATGTAAAAGACGCCGACTTTGGGGTTGAGCAGGTTGGTTCCAGCTCCGGTCAGCCAACCCCTGAACACCTGATGTCCGGCCGGGAGGCCCACCTGAGCCACCGCCCCGCGCGCCCCGGCTTCCGGGTGCGTGGGTGGCGCTCCGGGCCGCCAACTCTTCCACAGCAGGGCGAGGCCCAACCAGACCATGTAGGCCGCGCCGGCGAGAGTGAGCAGCCGGTAGGCGACTTCGGAGGCCGCCAGCAATGCTGAGACCCCCACCGCGGCGGCAACGCCCCACACCATGGCACCGGTGTTGATGCCCAGGGCTGTGGCAAAGGCGAAGCCCCTGGATCTCGAGATGGATGAACGCAACACCAAGGCCGTGTCGAGGCCGGGGACCAGGGTCAGCAGTCCCGCGACGACCGCGAACGCGAGCAAAGCCTGATAAACAGTCACGCTCCAAGGATAGGACGGCGGCTGCCGGCCAATTCCCGAGGCCCTCCCCACAAGTGGCACGCGGCACGGTCCCGGGGGTAGCGTCGGACCATGACTCCAGGACGTCCTGTACCGCCGCCCCTCGCCAAGCCGCTTCCCGACGTGAGCAACTCAAACGACGTCGGCAACTCCGCAACAGCCGCCCCCACGCTCGCGGCCGCCTACGGCGCCATATCCAGTGACGGCACCCTCGTCCCGCTCACAGTGGCCCGGCGCTCGCCTAAGCAGGACGACGTCGAGATCGCCATCGAGTTCTGCGGCCTCTGCCACTCGGACGTGCACGCGACCCGCGGCGAATGGGGCGCACAGAACTACCCCCTCGTCCCCGGACACGAAATTGTCGGTCGCGTCGCCCGGGTCGGCTCGGCGGTTGACGACTTCGCTGTCGGCGACCGCGTCGGCGTCGGCTGCCTGGTCGATTCCTGCCGCGAATGCGACAGCTGCCTTGACGGCCTCGAGCAGTATTGCGAAAACGGCGCAACCGGCACTTACGGCGCCAAGGATCCACGCAACGACGACGCCATCACCCAGGGTGGCTACTCCACCTCGATCGTCGTGGACCGCAACTACGTCCTCCGCGTCCCCGAGGGCATGGACGCGGCTGCCGCGGCACCCCTGCTGTGCGCCGGCATCACCACCTACTCGCCGCTGAACCACTTCGAGGTCGAGGAAGGCGACGTGGTCGGCGTCGTGGGCCTCGGCGGCCTCGGCCATATGGCCGTCAAGATCGCCAAGGCCAAGGGTGCGCAGGTCACCGTCTTCACGACGTCGGAGCGGAAGTTCGCGGCGGCCCGCGAGTTGGGCGCGGACCGCGTCGTCCTCTCCACGGACCCGTCCGCGATGGAAGATGCAGACCGCAMCATCGACGTCATCATCGACACCGTTGCCGCGTCGCACGACCTCAATCCGTACTTCCGCACCCTGCGCGTGGACGGCGCGCTGTTCCAGCTCGGCCTGGCGTCGGAAGCGATGCCGCCGGTCAATCCCGGTTCGCTGATCCGGCGCCGGCTCGCATATGCCGGTTCGCTGATCGGCGGCATCGCCGAGACCCAGGAGATGCTCGACTTTTGCGCCGAGCACGGCGTGGTGTCCGACGTCGAGGTGGTCCGCGCGGACCAGCTGAACGAGGCCTTCGACCGCATGGTGGCCGGCGACGTGAAGTACCGTTTTGTCCTGGACGCCAGCACCCTGGGGTCACCGGCAGAAAAGGCGGATGTATGAGCACCCTGTTTACCAAGATCATCAACGGCGAGATCCCGGGCCGCTTCGTCTGGCGGGAGGACGACGTCGTTGCCTTCCTGACGACGGGGCCGCTGGCCGACGGGCACACGCTCGTGGTCCCCACCGAGGAAGTGGACCGCTGGACGGATGCCCCGCCGGAGGTACTGGGCCGGGTGATGGAGGTGGCCCGCAAGATCGGCGCCGTCCAGGTGCAGGTGTTTGCCGCCGCCCGCGCCGGCCTGATTGTGGCTGGCTACGAAATCAACCACCTGCACGTGCACGTGTGGCCCTCCAATTCGATGGCGGACTTTGATTTCGGTTCGGCGGACCAGCACCCGGACCCGGCCCGGTTGGACGCGAATGCGGACAAGCTGCGCGAGGGGTTGCGGGACGCCGGCCACGCGGCGCACGTACCCGAGGCCTAGCGTCGGGGAAGGCTAGACCGGCGCCAGCGCCTTGTTCAGCACGGCCCGGATCCGCTTTTCGGACACCGAATAGGCGGTTCCGAGCTCGACGGCGAAGAGGCTCACCCTCAACTCCTCGATCATCCAGCGGACGTGGGTTAACTCCGTGCCAGCGCGCCGGCCAGGCAGCAGCGCGGACACCGCGTCGTCGTAATCGTCCTCAAGGGCCTGGATGACAGCCATGTGTTGCGCGTCGCGCTGGACGTTGCCGGGAAGTTTTTCCAAACGTTTCTCGATGGCCGCGAGATAGCGGGGGAGCTGACTGAGCTGGGCGTAACCCGTGCGTGCCACAAAACCGGGGAAGACCAGCTGCCGGAGCTGACTTCGGACGTCGTTGAGCGCACTGATGAGTGCCAGGCTGGTGGTGCCCTTGAGCTGCTTCTCAATCCGCCGGGTGCTCGCCAGGATGCGCTCGACGACGGCAGTCACCGTGAAGACCGTGTCGATCAGTTCGGCGCGGACCTGCTCGTACAACGCCCTGAACGACGCCTCGTCCCACGGGAGCGCTGCCGGGGTGAGCTTGTCGATCGCGGCCAGGGCACAGTCCGCGATCAGGGCCGAGACGGAGCCGTGCGGGTTCTGGCTGAAGGTCAGTTTCTCGGTGTTGTTCAGGTGCTCCAGGACATAGCGGTCCGGCGGGGGCACCTTCAGTGCCAGCAGCCGGATGACCCCGCCGCGCATGGCCTGTTCCTGCTCGGAAGCGGTCTGGAAGAGCCGCAACGACACGGAGGCTCCGTCGTCCACCAGTCCGGGATAACCCGTGACGGTGTGTCCTTTTACGGTGCCCTGGACCTGGCGCTGCACCGTGCCGAACGTCCAGTCCTTCAGTCCGGACACCTCGGTGAAGCCCGCCGGTGAAGCCGCGGCCGGCCCGGCAGCGGCCGGCGCCGCGCCGGTCTTACCGTTAGATGTGCCGCCAGCGTTCGCCTTGCCGCCGGCTTTCGGCGCCGCCGGACCCACCGTGGACGGGGTGGCGCCGAGGGATTCGGCGATGGCGCGGCGGGTGGCCGGTGCCAGCTTCTCCTGGAGGGCCGAGAGGTCCTTGCCTTCGTCCAGCACCTTGCCGCGGGAATCGACCACGCGGAAACTCACCCGCAGGTGCGGCGGGACAGCCTCCCAGTTCCAGGAGCCCGGCGGGATGACCTGGCCGCGGATCCGGCGCAGAACCAGTTCCAGGGAGGGCTCCAGTTCGTCCGCGGCGGGGTCGAAATCGGCCTCCAGCGCCGCGACGGCCTGGCGCGCGACGTCGGGCGCGGGGACGAAGTTCTTCCGGACCTGCTTGGGCAACGACTTGATCAGCGCCGTGACCAGCTCGACCCGCTGGCCAGGGATCAGCCAACGGAAGGCGGCGTCGTCCAGCTGATTCAGGAACAGCACCGGGACCTCGGCGGTGACGCCGTCGGAGGGATTCGGCGGCGACCCGGGCGCGACGGGATGGAACTCGTAGCTCAGCGGCAGCTCAAACCCCTTGTGCAGCAACGTCTTCGGGTATGCCGAATCATCCAGTGCAGCGGCGTCCTCGCTGATCAGCAGCGACTGGTCGAAGTCCAGCAGCGTGGGGTCCTGCTGGCGGGCTTCCTTCCACCATTTGTCGAAGTGGCGCTCGGAAACCACTTCCTTGCCGATCCGGGCGTCGTAGAACTCGAACAGGGTCTCGTCATCCACCAGGATGTCGCGGCGCCGCATCCGTGCCTCAAGCTCCTCGACCTCCTGGAGCAGGGCGCGGTTGCGGTGGAAGAACTTGTGATGGGTCTGCCAGTCGCCCTCCACCAGCGCGTGCCGGATGAACAGCTCACGGCAGAGCTCCGGATCCACCCGGCCGTAGTTGACCCGCCGGCTGGGGATGATGGGCACGCCATAGAGGGTGACTTTCTCATGCGCCATCACCGAGCCCATCTTCTTGGACCAGTGCGGTTCGCTGTAGCTGCGCTTTATCAGGTCCGGCGCCACCTGCTCGGCCCAAAGGGGATCGAACTTCGCGGCGACGCGGGCCCAGAGCCGGCTGGTTTCGACCAGTTCGGCGGCCATCACGAAGGTAGGGGATTTCTTGAACAGGGCGGAGCCGGGGAAGATCGCAAAACGGCTGCCGCGGGCGCCGGCGTACTCGCGCTTGCGTTCGTCGAGGATGCCGATGTGGCTCAACAGCCCGGAGAGCAAACTGATGTGGATGCCCTCGTGGTTGCCCACCGGGTCCGTCAGGCGCTTGTTGTCCAGGCTGATGCCCAGCGGCCGGGCCAGCTGGCGCAGCTGGGCGAAGAGATCCTGCCATTCSCGGACGCGCAGGTAGTTGATGAACTCGTTGCGGCAGAGCCGACGGAAGGCGGTGGAGGAGAGCTCCTGCTGCTTCTCCTGCAGATAGTTCCAGAGGTTCAGGAACCCGGTGAAATCCGAGTTCTCGTCCCGGAACCGCGCGTGCTTCTCCGCGGCGAGCTGCTGCTTGTCGGTCGGGCGCTCGCGCGGGTCCTGGATGGTGAGCGCCGCCGCCAGGATCATCACCTCGCGGACACAGCCGCGTTTGCCGGATTCGACGATCATCCGTCCAAGCCGCGGATCCACCGGGAGCTGGGCGAGTTGCTGTCCGACGGCGGTCAGGCCGCTGCCGCTCCGGCCGGAACCAGGCCGGCGGCCGTGGCGGCCCTCGGCGTCGTCGGTCTGCCCTTGCGGGCGCGCGGGGCTGAGGGCGCCGAGTTCGCGCAGGAGGTTGACGCCGTCGTTGATGGCTCGGGAATCCGGCGGTTCCACGAAGGGGAAGTTTTCGATGTCCTTCGGATTGCGCGCCACGCCCATTGCGGTCATCTGCAGGATGACGGCGGCGAGGTTGGTGCGCAGGATCTCCGGATCGGTGAACGGCGGCCTCGACTCGAAGTCCTCCTCCGAGTAAAGCCGGATGGCAATGCCGTCGGACACGCGGCCGCACCGGCCCGAGCGTTGGCTGGCCGAAGCCTGGGAGACCCGTTCGATCGGCAGGCGCTGGACCTTGGTGCGGTGCGAGT
>NZ_JBFRFD010000188.1:0-6249 GCF_052114645.1 Arthrobacter sp. 2YAF22_2 | reverse complement strand
TGCCCGGCCAGCATGCGGGCCAGCTCCCGGACCCGTTCGGCTTCGTCCAGCAGCTGGACGTCACTGGAGGTGAAGCCGGTCGCCGTCGACCCGCCCGCGCCGCGCACCGAGGTCTTGGTGACCCGGATGTGCTGGTCCGCGAACGCCGCCACCTGCGGCAGGTGCGTGACCACGAGGACCTGGACGTGCCGGGCCAGCATCGCCAGCCGGCGGCCAATTTCGACGGCCGCGCGGCCGCCCACGCCGGCGTCGACCTCGTCAAAGACGAACGTCGGGACGGGGTCGACGGCGGCGAGCACCACCTCGATGGACAGCATCACGCGGGAGAGTTCGCCGCCGGAGGCCCCCTTGCCCAACGGCCGGGCCGGCGCGCCGGAGTGCGGCTGCAGGAGGAAGGAGATCTCGTCGGTTCCGAACGGGCCCAGTTGTTCGCCGGGGTCCACGTTGATCACCAAGGTGGCGTCAGCCATGGCCAGCGCGGTCAGTTCGGCGCTGACGCGGGCGGAGAGGTCCTTGGCGGCCTTCTTGCGTGTCTTGCTGATGGCGGCGGCCTGCTTGCGGAGGTCCGTCTCGGAGCGGGCGACCTCGGCTTCCAGCGCCTCGATCCGGGTGGAGTCGTCCTGGAGCTCGTCATAGCGCGCCCGGGCCTGCTCAGTCCAGACCAGTACCTCGTCGATGCTGGGCGCATACTTCCGCACGAGTTTCGCCAGCGCTGCCCGGCGGTCTTCGATCTCGGCAAGGCGTTCCGGGCCCTCGGTGTCGAGGGCGGCCTGGTAGCTCGCCAGTTCGCCGGCGATGTCGTTGAGCAGGAATCCCACCTCCGCCAGCCTGGCGGCGGCCGATCCCAATTCCTCGTCGTGTTCCGCGACGTGCTCCAGGGTCCGTTTCGCGGCGTCCACCAGTGTGGTGGCGTCGGCTTCCTCGCCGAATTCCTCGGAGATGAGGGCCTGATGGGCGGTGCTGGCTGCGATCCGCAGCTCCTCAACATTGGCAAGCTTGACGGCCTCGGCCTTGAGCGATTCATCCTCGCCCGGCTGCGGGTCGACGGCGTCGATCTCGGCCAGGGCGGCCTCAAGGGATTCGGCCTCGCGCAGCCGTTCGCGGGCGGCACTGCGGAGCTCCTCCAGCTCCGCTTGGTTGGCCTTCCAGTGCGCGTGCAGCTCCTGGTAGGCGGCCAGCGCGCCGGCCAAGGACTCCCCCGCGAACTTGTCCAGGGCCTCGCGCTGGGCCACCGGGCTCTTGAGCCTGATCTGGTCGGACTGCCCGTGGACTACCACCAGCGTCCCGCCGATCTCGGCGAGGACGCCGACCGGCGCCGCGCGGCCGCCGAGGTAGGCGCGGCTGCGCCCGTCGGCGCCGACGCTGCGGGCCAGCAGCAGTTCCGCGCCGCCGTCGAATTCTTCGACCTCGGCCCCCGCCTCACGCGCCCGGGTGACTGCGGCGTGGGCCGCGTCGAGCTTCAGCACCGCCTCGGCGGAGGCGCTCTTCGCGCCGCTCCGGACCGCGCCGGCGTCGGACCGCGCGCCGAGGAGGAGGCCGACGGCGGTGACCACCATAGTCTTGCCTGCGCCTGTTTCGCCGGTCACGACACTCAGGCCCGGGCCCAGCGGCAGTGTCGCATCGGTGATGACGCCGAGGTCGCGGATTCTCAGTTCTTCAAGYATGGGTCACTTCACAGTCGAGGGATCGGTCGGTGCGCCGGGGTCCGCGGACGGCGGCTCCGCGAATGGCGGCTCCGCGGACGGCTCCGCGTGCCGCGGAGGAGTGGGCAGGCCGCGGCTGGGCCGCAGGGTCCGCACCACCGGCACAGGCCCGGTGTGGATGGCGTCGGTTTGCGGCACCGGGCCGCGCCAGCCTTGGATGGGCAGCTCGAACTTGCGGACCAGGCGGCCGGAGAACGGGGTCTGGTGGGTGCGGGCCAGCCGGACCGGGGTGGCGGAGCGGGTGACTTCCACGCGGGCGCCGGGCGGCAGATCCACGGAACGCCGGCCGTCGCACCAGAGCACGCCCTGAGCGTCGGTCCGGTTGAGGATCTCGACAGCGAGCCGGGACCTGGGCGAGACTACCAGCGGCTTGGCGAAAAGGGCGTGGGCACTGATCGGCACGATCAGCAATGCCTCGACCTCCGGCCACACCACGGGGCCGCCGGCGGAGAACGCGTAGGCGGTGGAGCCGGTGGGGGTAGCGAGAACCACGCCGTCGCAGCCGAAGGACGTAAGCGGGCGTTCGTCGACTTCGGTGACCACCTCAAGCATCCGTTCCCGGTTGCCCTTCTCGATGGCCGCCTCGTTCAGCGCCCAGGTGTGCCAGATTTTCTGGCCGCGGACCCACACCTGCACGTCGATGGTCATCCGCTCCTCCACCGTGTACTGGCGGCTGGCGACCCACTCGACGGTCTGGGCCAGGTCCGCCCGCTCGCTTTCGGCGAGGAAGCCGACATGGCCCAGGTTGACGCCAAGCAGCGGCACATCAACCTCGCGCACCAGCTCCGCCGCGCGCAGGATCGTGCCGTCGCCGCCCAGCACCATGACCAGTTCGACGTCGGGCAGTTTGACGTGGTCGTGCAGGACCTCGACGGGCTGGTCCAGTTGCCCGAAGAACCGGACCATATCGCCGAGCTCGGATTTTTGCATCACGGGAACGATGCCGGAGGCATGCAGCTGGGCGCACGCTTCCCAGGCCGCCTTGAGGGACTCCTCACGGCCGGTGTGGGCAAGAATGAGGACACGCCTGCTCATCGGGTTCCGCCTTCTAGTACTTTTTGTGCTGCTCTTGCTTGCGGTAGTACTTCCACTGCTAGGTCCAGATCGTGCCGAGTAACGCGGCAACCGCCGCGTCCCGCTCCTCGATCTTAGGCAGGTCTGTCCGGTTCCCGCGTTTTATCCACAGAAAGTACTCGACGTTTCCGTCCTGGCCGGGCAGCGGGCTCTGCGCCAGACCATGCAGGTCCAGGCCCGCATCCATTGCCGCGGCCGCCACCTTGGCGACCGCCAGCCGGCGTTCCCGTTCGGAGCTGACCACCCCGGTGCGGCCCAGCCGGTCCTTGCCGATCTCGAACTGCGGCTTGACCATCAGCACCAGGTCCCCGCCGGGCTCGGTACACGCCGCGAGGGGCGCCACCACGAGGGTCAGCGAGATGAAGGAGAGGTCCGCCACGGTCAGTGCGGCCGGGCCGCCGATCTCTTCCGCGGTCATGTAGCGCACGTTCAGGCCTTCGTGGACCGAGACCCGCGCGTCGTTCCGGATTTGCGGCACCAATTGGTCATGCCCGACGTCGACGGCCACCACATGAGCTGCGCCGCGCCGCAACAGTACCTCGGTAAAGCCGCCGGTGGAGGCGCCCGCGTCGAGGCAGCGTTTGCCGGAGACCTCGACGGCGGGAAAGGCGTCCAGCGCGCCCGCGAGCTTGTGGGCCGCCCGACTGACGTAGTCATCCTCGCGCGTGGCCGCGACGTCCAAGACCATGCCGTCCTGTACCTGCAAGGAGGCCTTGGCCAGCACTTCTCCACCGGAGCTGACCTTTCCCTCGCCGATCAGGCGCGCAGCGTGGGTGCGGGACCTCGCCAGACCGCGGCTGACGAGGGCCTGATCAAGCCTGGTCATGGGCGGGGATCCCCCGCAGGCTGGCCGGCCACGTCCTCGTTGAGGGCTTCGACCAAGCCGTCGTGCAGGCCGGCATAGACCTCGCCGTGGGCCGACACCGGCAACCCCGACAGGCTGCCGAGGCGACTGAGTAAATTCTCGATAGCGGGATCGTCGATGGCGGCATCGTCGGCCGGCGTCGGCCAATCAACCCGGGCGTCAGCGCTGTTCGGTTCCGCGTCAGGGGCAAGAATCTGCTCGGTCATGCTCTCCAGTCTAGTGATTGAGCCACTCGAGACCGGGCGGCCGTGCGGTTTCCGTCTCGGGGTTGGCAGCCCACCAGGCGGCGCAGGCTGCACGCCACGAGTCGAGATCCGCGGGGGCACCGCTAACGCGAACGGTGTCCCCGAGCACCTCCGCCGTGGCGGCGCCGCAACGGAACTGGCCGTCGCCGTCGTGCTCCACCGTCGGGTACGGCCGGTAGAGATCGGTGAGGTCATTGATCAGGAAGGTGGGCCGTTCCCGAGTGCGGGCGGCGAGGATGGTCTCCCTCGTGTCGACCCCGGTCAGCACGGCCACGGTGGCAAAGCCGGCATTGGTGCCGCCGAGGATGTCCGTATCGAGCCGGTCGCCGACGACGAGCGGGCGCTCGGCGGCCAATCTCTTGGCGGCGGCATGGAACAGCGGGGCCTCGGGTTTGCCCGCCACGAGGGGCTCCCGCCCGGTGGCCGCGGTGACGGCGGCGACCAGTGTGCCGTTGCCCGGCGCCATGCCGCGGGCCTGCGGGATGGTCAGGTCCGTGTTRGTGGCGACCCACACGGCGCCGGCCGCGACGACGTAGGACGCCTCCGCGAGGTCCTTCCAGCCCAGGTCGGGGTGGAAGCCCTGCACGACGGCGACGGGGTCGTCGGCCTCGCTTCGGACCGGCACCAGACCTGCGATTTCGATTTCGCGGGCCAGCGCGTCGCCTCCGGTGATCAGGACGCGGGCGCCGGCGGGCAGCAGGGAAACCAGCAGTTCAGCGGCGGCCTGCGGCGAACTGACCACCTGCTGTTCCTCGGCCGGAGCGCCGAGCTCGCGCAGGTGCAGCGCGACCTCGGCGGGCGTCCGCGAGGCGTTGTTCGTCACGTAGCCCAACCCGACGCCGATTTCGGCGAGCCGTTTCAGCGATTCCACCGCGCCGGGAATGGCGTGTGGACCCGCGTAAACGACGCCGTCCAGATCGGCGAGGAGCGCGTCGAACCCGGAAATCAGCTCAGCTTCGGCCATGACTGGGCTAGTCCTCGGCGCGTTCCGGCGCGCTGGACTCATCAGCGTGGGCGTCTTCCGCGTGCCGGTCCTCCGCTTCCAGCTCGTCAGTTTCGACCGAATCCTGATCGGACTCGGCGTCGTCGGACTCGAAGAAGGCGGTTTCCTCGTCGTCGGAGCCGGCTTCAAGATCGTGCCCGGCGGACTGCGGTTCAGCGGCCTCGGGGAGCCCGGCTACCGATTCGGCGCTGGCAGCCCGAGGGGCCTGCTCCGCCACGGAAGCGGCGGCCTGCTGGGCGGCCTGCTCCTTAAGAACCCGGCGCCGCTGCTGTTCCTCGCGGGCTTCCTCTTCCTCGTCCCAGCCAAGGTCAATAATGTCCGGCTCTTCGTCGACGTTCATGCCCAGGGCGTTCTCGGCAACGACGGCTTGACGCTGCCATTTCCCGGCTTCGGCTTCGCGGCCAGCTGCCGTCAGGGCATCGCCGTAGGCGCGGAACAGCCGCGGGCTGTACGAAAAGGCGCGGTTGATGTCCAGTTGCGCGATTTCCAACTCGGAGACGGCGGCATCGAACTGGCCCAGGTCGGTACGCGCGCCGGCGGCGACGATCGCCAGTTCCACCTTGCCCGGAGCATCGAGGTCCTTGGCTTCTTCGGAGCGGGCGACGTCCAGGGCCCGGTCCGGGCGGCCGAGGCCACGCTCGCAGTCCGCCATGACCGGCAGATGCATGTTGGAGCCACTGATCCGGCGGTACGTCCGGAATTCGCGCAGCGCCTCGCCGTAGTGCCCCGCCGCGTACGCGGTCAGGCCGACTGCTTCCCGGACCGCCGCGAGGCGGCCGCCGCGCCGGCTGGCGGCCAGGGCGTGTTGGAAGGCGAGTTCCGGCTCGTCGTCAATCAGGCGGCCGGCCATGACGAGGTGGCGTGCCACCCATTCGGCGCTGTTATCTTCGAGCGTCTTGATCTGGTGCTGCGTGGCGCGGTCGAGTTCCTTGCCCGTGACGTCCTCGTCAATCTGGGGTGAACGCTCGCGGTCGGGTCGGTTGGCGCTGCGCAGGTCCCGGGCGTTCGGCTCGCGGACGGGACGGTCCTCGGGGCGGTCGCGGCCGAACTGGCGGGGACCGGAGTCTCCGCGGTCGAAGCTGCGGGCCGGCCGGTCCTCGCGGCTGCCGAAAGGCTTGCGGTTGTCACCACCGCTGAAGGGCTTGCGATCGCGGTCACCGCCACCAAAGCTGCGACGCTCCCCACCCTCACGCGAGGGACGATCGCCAAACGGCTTACGGTCGCGATCGCCGCCACCACTGAACGGCTTACGATCACGATCGCCACCACCACTGAACGGCTTACGGTCACGGTCACCRCCACCGAAACTGCGACGCTCTCCACCGTCACGTGAGGGACGGTCACCAAACGGCTTACGGT
>NZ_JBFRFD010000187.1:0-6258 GCF_052114645.1 Arthrobacter sp. 2YAF22_2 | reverse complement strand
GTTGTAGGGCGTGCCGACGGCGTCCGCGATGCTCTGCGTGGTGAGCAGCTCGCCCTCGGCCGCGGCCGCGAGCACCATCATTGCGCGCAGGCTCACGTCCGCGAAGGCGTTGATCTTCATGGCACCGGCCTGGTCTAGTCCACCCAGACAGCGGGTTCGCTGGTGTCGGCGGAGAGCTCGCCGAACGCCAGCTCGTTGGTCGCCGGGTCCGCGCCGTAGGGGAGCACCGCCGCGAAGACAGAGCCGTCCTGGTGCTCGGCGGCGACGTGGATCGCGTCGGAGTCCTCCTCCAGCAAGGTGATGTCGCAGACGATCGCGGCGGCGCGGAACTCGTCACGGTGCTGACGGAGCAGTTCGGTGAGGTCATCGATCATGCCGTCGGCGTCGAAGTCGGCTTCACTGTCCTCGGCCGCGTCGGCCGGGGTGACTGCGACGAGGCGGACCTCGCCGTCGTTTTCCACCACCAGGGCGAACGGCAGGAAGCCGCCGTTGCGCTCCAGCTGCTCCTGGGCCGCCCCGACGCCGGTGCCCAGCAGATTCTCCAGGTCCGTGGCGCTGGAATCCGGCACCGAGCCCCGCCAGGAGTCCGCGGCAGGGTCGGCCGGCTGCAGGATGGTGCCCCGGCCTTCGGCTGATTCGGTCATCGCCATCAGCCCCGGACCAGGGCCAGGACCCGGTCGCGGACGCGTTCCATGATGTCCAAGTCCGTGGCCTCCACGTTCAGGCGGAGGAACGGTTCGGTATTGGACGGGCGCAGGTTGAACCAGTAGCTGCCGTCCGCCGCGATGAAAGTGCTGCCGTCAAGGTGGTCCACCTCAACGTCCTCTTCCTGGAAGTCGGCGCGGACGCGCTCCACGGCCCCGGCCTTGTCCTCGATTTCGGAGTTAATCTCGCCGGACGACCGGTAGGGCTCGTATTCCCGGCCGAGTTCGGACAATGGCCCGTCCTGCTCGCCGAGGGCCGCCAGGACGTGCATGGCGGCCAGCATGCCGGTATCCGCATTCCAGAAATCGCGGAAGTAAAAGTGTGCCGAGTGCTCGCCGCCGAACACCGCACCTTCGGCCGCCATGACGGCCTTGATGAAGGAGTGTCCCACGCGCGTGCGGACGGCCCGGCCGCCGTCACGGGCCACCAGCTCGGGCACAGCCCTCGACGTCAGGAGGTTGTGGATGATAGTCGGGTTGTCCTCGCCGTTGGCGATGGCCCGGGCAATCTCGCGGCGGGCCACCATGCCGGTGACGGCCGACGGCGAAACCGGCTCGCCCTTCTCGTCGATCACGAAGCAACGGTCGGCGTCACCGTCGAACGCCAGGCCGATGTCCGCGCCGTGCTCGACGACGGCGGCCTGCAGGTCGCGCAGGTTTTCCGGTTCCAGCGGGTTGGCCGGGTGGTTCGGGAAGGATCCGTCGAGCTCGAAGTAGAGCGGGATGATCTCGAGCGGCAACTTGGCCAGCAGCGTGTCACCCAGCACGGCCGGGGTGGTCATGCCGGCCATGCCGTTGCCGGCGTCGACTACGACCTTGAGCGGACGGGACCGGCTGAGGTCAACGAGGCTGCGCAGGTACTTGGAGTAGTCCTTGAGCACGTCGCGCACGCTGATCAGGCCGCGGGTGCCGTGCGCCGGGATGGTGCCGGCGTTGAGGTAGTCCTCGGCCAGGGCCTGGATCTCTTTCAAACCGGTTTCGGAGGAGATCGGCACGGCTCCGGCCTTGGCCATTTTGATGCCGTTGTACTCGGCGGGGTTGTGGCTCGCGGTGAAGGTGGCGCCGGCGGCGTTCAGGGCGCCGCAGGCGTAGTACAGCTCGTCGGTGGAGATCAGGTCCAGCAGCTGTACGTTGGCCCCCCGCGTGGCCGCGCCGCTGGCAAAGGCCCGGCTGAACTCAGGGGAGGAGGGGCGCATGTCGCCGCCGACCAGCACGGTCTGCCCGGCCAGGTCCAGGACGTCGACGAAGGCAGCCCCCACGGCCTCGACGATTTCCGCGGTGATGGATTCGCCCACAATCCCGCGCACGTCGTAGGCCTTGAAGGAAGCCGAGAGGTCAAAAGTCTTTGTCTGGTTGCTAGTCACGCTGACCATCTTACGGGGCCGCGGCCCCGGGCCGGCTGGTGCCGGAGGCGTATGTGGACAGCGAATCTCCACATACGCCTTCGCCCGCTTCGCGGCTGTCGGAGGGGACTGGGATACTGAAGCAATGGCCAATAACCAGAACGCTGCAGTCCTTTCCGCTTCCGAATCAGCTCCCGCCGGGGCCGGCGGGACGCGTGACCAGGCCCAGACAGTGCTGCGCGAACTGGTGGGACATCCGGGGGCCGAATTCCACGACGGCCAGTTCGAGGCCATCGAGGCGCTCGTCGACGGCGGCCGCCGCGCCCTCGTCGTGCAGCGCACCGGCTGGGGGAAATCAGCTGTGTACTTCGTCGCGTCGCTGTTGCTTCGCCGCCGCGGTGCCGGCCCCACCCTGATCGTGTCCCCGCTGCTGGCCCTGATGCGCGACCAGGTCGCCGCCGCCGCGCGGGCAGGCGTCCGGGCGGTGGCCATCAACTCGGCCAACCAGCTCGAATGGGACACCGTCCGCGAACAGCTAGCGGCCGATGAGGTGGACGTGCTCCTCGTCTCCCCGGAGCGGCTGACCAATCCGTCGTTCCGCGAGAACCAACTGCCCGAACTGGTCCGTCGGACCGGCCTGCTGGTGATTGATGAGGCCCACTGCATCTCGGACTGGGGCCATGACTTCCGCCCCGACTACCGGCGGATCGCGGACCTGATCACCCAGCTGCCCGACAGCGTGCCGGTCCTGGCCACCACGGCCACCGCCAACTCGAGGGTGGTGCACGACATAGAGGAACAGCTCGGCGAGGGCGTGCTGACCATCCGCGGCGCCCTGGGCCGGGAGTCATTGCGGCTGGGCGTCCTGCGCCTGCCCGACTCCCGGGAGCGGCTGGGCTGGCTGCTCACGCACCTAAAGGACCTTCCCGGCAGCGGCATCATCTACACCCTCACCGTCTCCGCCGCCGAGGACACCGCCCGGCTCCTCGCCGAAGCGGGCCACGAAGTGCTCGCCTACACCGGCCGGACCGATCCCGCAGACCGGGAACGTGCCGAACAACTGCTTAAGGACAACCAGGTGAAGGCGCTCGTGGCCACCTCGGCCCTCGGCATGGGATTCGATAAGCCGGACCTCGGTTTCGTGGTGCACCTCGGCGCGCCCTCCTCCCCGGTCGCGTACTACCAACAGGTGGGACGTGCCGGCCGCGGGGCCGCGAACGCCGACGTGCTGCTCCTGCCCGGCTCCGAGGACCGGGACATCTGGCAATACTTCGCCACTGCCTCGATGCCCTCGGAAGAAAAGGCCGCCGCCGTCCTGACCGCCCTCGCCGAGGCAGGCACGGCAGTGTCCACCGTGGCACTCGAGGCCCGGGTGGATCTGCGGCGGACGCCGCTGGAACTGCTGCTGAAGGTGCTGGCCGTGGACGGCGCCGTCGAACGCGTGGGCGGAGGGTGGCGTTCCACCGGCAGGCCGTGGACGTACGACGCCGAGCGGTACCGCCGGATTGCCGAGGCGCGGGTGGACGAACAGGACTCCATGGTCATCTACCAGGACACCGCGGGCTGCCGGATGGAGTACATCACCTCTGTTCTCGACGACGAGACGGCCCGTGCCTGCGGCCGTTGCGACAACTGTGCCGGCCGGTGGTTCCCGGCCGACATCGCCACCGACGCGACGGCCGCGGCCGGCGCGACCCTGAGCCGTGCCGGGACGGTGCTGGAACCGCGGCTGCAGTGGCCCAGCGGCATGGACCGCCTGGGCGTGAACGTTAAGGGCAAGATCAAACCGGAAGAAAGCCTGGCCAACGGCCGCGTGCTGGCCCGGCTGACAGACCTGGGCTGGGGCGGAGCCCTCCGGGAGACTTTCGCTGCCGGCGCCCCCGACCGGACCGTGGACCAGGGAATGCTGCGCGCCTGTGTGCAGGTCCTGCGCGAGTGGGGCACCGGCGACGCCCGCACGCCCGGTTGGAGCGGCGCGGGCCGGCCGGCCGCGATCATCAGCATCCCGTCCCGCGGCAAGCCCGAACTCGTGGAGTCGCTGGCGCGCGGCATCTCCGAGATCGGCCGGATCCCGTACCTGGGCCAGCTGCAGCTCGCCCACGGCGGCCCCACGGGCGGCCGTGGCGGCAACAGCGCCTACCGGCTCGCCGGTGTCTGGGACCGCCTCGTGGTCGGGCCCGAACTGGCCGCGGCGCTGGACGGCATCCAGGGCCGGAGCGTCATGTTGGTGGACGATCTGGTGGACAGCCGCTGGACCGTGACCGTGGCCGGACGGGCGCTCCGACTCGCGGGCGCCGGGGCTGTGTTACCGCTGGTCCTCGGCCAGGCCGGCTGAACCGCGGGGCTGCCCTGTTCGGGCTCACGGCCGGGCGTTCGGCGGTTCCGATTCGAGCACGGCCATGGCCGCGTTGTGGCCACCGATGGCGCTGACGGCGCCGCCGCGGCGGGCGCCCGAGCCACAGAGCAGGAGCTGCGGGTCATCCGTGGCCACGCCCCAGCGCTGAGCCGGGGTGTCCCGGGGAGCGTCGTCGTCCACGAACGGCCAGTCGAGGCCGCCGTGGAAGATGTTGCCGCGCGGCATGCCGACGGCGCGTTCGATGTCCAGGGTGGTCTTCGTTTCGATGCATGGCCGGCCATCCGGACCAGTCAGCAGCAGTTCCTCGACCGGCTCGGCCAGGACACTGTTGAGGGAACGCAGCACCGCCGCCTGCAGCTCCGCCCGACGGTTCTCGTTGTTTTCAGCGGTGATCAGCCGGTCCGGGACATGCAGGCCGAACACGGTAAGGGTCTGGGCACCGGACTCGTGCAGTTCGGGCGACAGGATACTGGGGTCGGTCAGCGAGTGGCAGTAAATTTCGCACGGCAGGGGTTCCGGGACGGTGCCGGCAGCGGCGCTGAGGTAGGCGGCGTCCAGTTGGGCCCAAGTTTCGTTGATGTGGAAGGTACCGCCGAACGCAGCCTCAGGGCTGACGGCCGCGTCCCGTAGACGCGGCAGCCGCCGGAGCAGCAGGTTCACTTTGACCTGGGCGCCCTCACGGAGGTGGTTCGGATTTTGCGCGGCGGGCGGCCACCCTGCACGTGCCGCGGTATCAGTTCCAGTTGCGGTGGCTGGGCCCGTTCCGGTCGGCGCTTCGTGGCGCAGCCGGTCCAGGACGACAGGGGCCACGTTCGACAGGACCCAAGGGGCAACAGCGGTGTGGTCAGCGCCGGCGTGCCGGTAGCCCACCACGCCGCCTGGGCGGACCGACGTGACCTCCGCCGACACCCGGATGGTTGCTCCGGCCTCGCGGGCGGCCCGCTCAAGCTCACCGGACACTGCACCCATCCCGCCGACCGGCACGTCCCAGTCGCCCGTCCCGCCGCCGATCAAGTGGTACAGGAAACAGATGTTCTGTTGGAGGTCGGCGTCGTCGGCGCGGGCGAAGGTGCCGATCAGCGCATCGGTCAGCACAACCCCGCGGACCAGCTCGTGCCGCACTGCCTCGGTGACGGCGTGTCCGATCGGCTGCTCGATCATGTTTTCCCATGCTTCCCCGGCCCCGGCCCGAAGCGCCAGGGACCTGGCCTCCGAGCGGGTGGGCAGCGGGGAGGTCATCGTCGGCCAAAGTGCCCGCGTCAGCTTCCCGCAACTGGCATAGAAGTCGGTGAAGCCGCGGAAGTCGTCTGGCGCTCCGATCCCAGCGAAGGAGGCGTCCGTGGCGTAAGGGTCTTCATTGTCGATCAGGAGCGCCTGGGCCGGGTTGGCGGGGACCGGCGTGTACGAAGAGTACCTCCGCCGCGCGAGCGTGATGCGGAGGTCGAGGTCGTCGATGATCTGGCGCGGCAACAGGCTGACGAGGTAGGAATAGCGCGAGAGCCGGGCCTCGACGCCGTCGAACGCCTGCGCGGATACGGCGGCCCCGCCGGGGTGCGCGAGCTTCTCCAGCAGAAGGACCTTCCGTCCGGCCTTGGACAGGTACGCTGCCGCGGCCAGGCCGTTGTGGCCGCCGCCGACGATGATGGCGTCAAATGCGTGGTTGGTCGACATGCGCCCATCCTGCCATCTGGACGCCGCCGACCAGCGGCAGGGCCGGCGGCGGGCGTTTCGACCATCTTCGCCGGAGGTGAGGGAGCATTCCCCGTATACCCGCCGGAGGTGAGGGAGCGTKCCCCTCGTACCCGCCGGAGGTGAGGGAGCGTKCCCCKCGTACCYGCCGGAGGTGAGGGAGCGT
>NZ_JBFRFD010000186.1:0-6296 GCF_052114645.1 Arthrobacter sp. 2YAF22_2 | reverse complement strand
GCCGCGGGGGCGCGACCCCGGGCGCCATGGGCACCGGCCTTTACCTGATGTGGCCGGCGTTTTACACGGACGTCACGGATTCCTACCGGCTGGGCCGGGGCGGCCGGATCCGCACCGATCTGGGCGGCCTCTACTTCAACGCGATCGTCGCCGTGGCCATCATGGGCATCTGGTGGGTCACCGGGTTCGACGCGCTCCTGCTGGTGGTGGTCACCCAGATCCTGCAGATGGTCCGGCAGCTGATGCCGATGGTCCGCTTCGACGGGTACCACATCCTCGCGGACGCCACCGGCGTGCCCGACCTGTTCCAGCGCATCAAGCCGACCCTGCTGGCCCTGATCCCCTGGCGCAAGGCGGACCCGCAGGCGCAGCTGCTCAAGCCCTGGGCCCGCGCCGTCGTCACGGCTTGGGTCCTGGTCACCGTGCCCCTGCTGGTCTTCAGCCTGGCCACCATGGTCCTCACCCTCCCGCGCGTCGTCGGCACCGCCTGGGACAACGGCCAAAAGCAGCAGGCCATGCTCTCCCACAGCGTGGCCACAGGCGATTTTGCCGATGCTGCCGTGCGGCTGCTCGCGCTGATCTGCATCGCCCTGCCGGTAGCCGGCATCTTCTACATCCTGGTCCGTCTGGGGCGGCAGTTCGCGACCGGGCTGTGGCAGAAGACCAAGGGCAAGGCCTGGCAGCGCGGCGTCGCCATGGCTGCCATCGCGGCCGTCACCGCCGGCCTCGCGTGGGCCTGGTGGCCCGGAGCCGAGACCTACCGGCCGGTCCAGCCCTACGAACGCGGGACGCTGGCCGACGCCACCACCACGATTTTCCCGACGGCAGCAGGGCACGACCTGAAGCAGGGCCAGGCCGGGCGGACCGTGGCGCTGTGGCCGCAGGGGGCCCGCAAGCCCACCCGGGAAGAGCCGCAGCTGAGCATGGTCCTGGTCCCGCGGGCCTCCTCGGCGACGCCCGCGGCGTCCGGCACCGCGACCGCCGCGCCGTCGTGGGTGTTTCCCTTCGACAAACCGGCCGCGCCCGAGGATGGCGGCAACCAGTCGCTCGCGGTCAACACCACGGACGGCTCCGTGGTCTACGACGTCGCCTTCGCCTTGGTCTGGGCCGAGGACGGGCAGGATGTCCGCAACCGTAACGAGGCTTACGCCTTCGCCAGCTGCAAGGACTGCGCCGCCGTCGCGGTGGGGTTCCAGGTGGTCCTGATTGTGGGACAGGCCAATGTGGTGGTCCCGGAGAACCTCTCCGCAGCCGCTAACTACAACTGCGTCCGCTGCCTCACCTATGCCCTGGCCCGCCAGCTGGTCCTCACGCTGGACGGGCCGCTGAGCCCGGAGGGGATGTCCAGGCTCAACGCGTTGTGGCAGCAGATCGCGGACTACGGCCAGAACCTGCAAAACGTCCCGCTCTCGGAGATCGAGGGCAAACTGAACGGATTCAGGGACCAGATCATGGAGATCGTCCGAACCGATCCCAGCGCCACCCCTGGCGGGACCGGCGCTGCTTCCGCCACGACGGGCAGCTCGCCGGGAGCCAGTCCGACTGCTACCCAGGGTGCGACGGGCTCTGCGCCGGAGCCCACTCAGGGCGGGACCGCTGCGACCGTCCCCGCGGGTCCTGCACCGGATGCCCCGTCCGCCCCGCCCGCCACGTCCACTGGCACGGCACCGTCCGAATCGCCGCGCGCCGCACCCCCGGGTCCTGCCACCGCGCCGGCCCCCGGACCGACGTCGGCCGCTCCCACGGCCTCGGCCCCGCCGGCGCCGTAAGCCGAGGTCGGGCGGGTGCGCCCCTCCGGGCAAGATAACGTCCGTCCTACCGTTCGCCGAAGATGGCCGCTATCGGAGTACCCGTGGCGGCCATCGTCGTCATTCCGGCGAGTCCTTGGCGGACATCCGCGCCTTCCATTCGTCGGCGAGGATCGCGTAGACCACTTCGGTGGCCCACTGGCCCTTGTAATGCCATTTGTCCAGCTGGGTGGACTCCAGCCGCATGCCGAGGCGCTCGCACAGCGCGGCGGAGGGGGTGTTGAGGGCGTCGAGTTTGGCGTCGATCCGGTGGAATCCCAGGTCTTCGAAGCCGAGCTTCAGCATCGCAGCGGCCGCCTCGCTCGCGATCCCCTTCCCGCGGGCCCCCGGTGCCAGGCTCCAGCCGATCTCGGCCTGGCCGCAGCCGGGCAGCCACTTGAGCACCACTTCGCCGAGCAGCCCGGGCGAGTCCGCGGCCTCGATGGCCAGACAGATCCAGTCCCCCTCCTTCTCGAACGCGAAGTTGGCGTACTTCCCGACGGACTCCATGGACTGGGTGTAGCTTTTGGCTTCCCGGGGCAGGAACCGGGCGGTTTCCGGAAGCGAGTGGTAGCCGTGGAAGGCGTCCAGGTCCGCGGCCTCGAAGCGGCGCAGCACCAAACGCCGGGTGCGGAGCGGCAGGTTCAGTTCGGTCATGTCCCCAGCCTAGGACCCGCTTCCGGGTCGGTTGCTCCCCACCGGCCCCCTCCCCTCGCAAGCTCGGTCAGGGAACCCTGCCGGCGTGGGCCCAGCAACGCCGTTATGAGCCGCGAAAAGGGCCGTTACGGAGCAACCGATGAGCGGGCGACGACGGCGGCTGTCGCCTCCGCGATCGCGCGCTCCTCGTCGGTCGGGACCACCAGCACCGGCAGGGCCGATTCCGGCGTCGAGATCATCCGGGGTTCCTTGGACCGTTCACGGTTCAGCCCGGCGTCGAGCTCCACGCCGAGCGCCCCCAGCCGCGCCGCGACGAGGCCGCGGAACTGGTGCGAGTTTTCGCCGATCCCGGCCGTGAACACGAGGGCCTTCGCGCCGCCCACGGCCACGTGGTAGCCGCCGATGTACTTCGCCAGCCGGTAGGAGGCCACGGCGAGCGCCATGGTGGACCTGGCGTCCCCGGCTTCCGCCGCCTCCACCACCGAGCGCATGTCGTTGTTGCCGGCCAGCCCCTTGAGCCCGGACTGGCGGTTAAGCATGGAGTCGAGGTCCTCGGCGGACCAGCCGGCCCGGCCGAGGAAGACCAGGATGGAGGGGTCCAGGTCGCCGGAACGGGTGCCCATCACGAGGCCCTCGAGCGGGGTGAAGCCCATCGACGTGTCGATCGACTCGCCGCCGCGGATCGCCGTGACGGAGGCGCCGTTGCCCAGGTGGGCGATGACGGCGTCGAACTCTTCCACCGGTAGATCCAGCAGCGCCGCTGCGCGGTGTGCGACGTACTCGTGGGAGGTGCCGTGGAAGCCGTAGCGCCGGATGCCGTGGTTCGTGTAGAGCTCATCCGGCACGGCGTAGCGCCRGGCGTGCTCGGGCAGGGTGCGGTGGAAGGCGGTGTCGAAGACGGCCACCTGCGGCAGGTCCGGCCATTTCTTCGCGATCGCACGGATCCCGAGGACGTTGGCGGGGTTGTGCAGGGGAGCCAGCGGGTTCAGCCGCTCGATGGCGCGGGTGATCTCGTTGTTGACCAGCACCGGCTCGGCGAAGCGCTCGCCGCCGTGCACCACGCGGTGGCCCACGGCGTCCAGGGTCCGGTCGCCCAGTGCCGCGTGGATCGCGCCGTCCACCTGTTCCAGGGCCTCCGCGTGGTCGCGGGGGCCCTCGATCTGGCCGTCGCCGTCCCCGCCGTTGCCCATCCCGATCTTCTCGACCAGCCCCTCCGCGAGAACGCTGCCCGCTTCGACGTCGCGGACCTGGTACTTGAGCGAGGACGAACCTGAGTTGATGACGAGCACGAGCATGGCGGCCTCCTAAGCCTTGGCTTCGACGGCCGGCACCGACTGGGCCTGGATTGCGGTGATCGCCACAGTGTTCAGGATGTCGTCCACCGTGCAGCCCCGGGACAGGTCGTTGACAGGTTTGCGGAGCCCCTGCAGCACCGGCCCGACGGCGACCGCGCCGGAGGACTGCTGGACCGCCTTGTAGGTGTTGTTGCCGGTGTTCAGGTCCGGGAAGATGAACACCGTCGCCTGCCCGGCCACGGATGAGCCGGGCATCTTGGACTCGGCGATGGCGGCGTCGACCGCGGCATCGTACTGGATCGGTCCCTCCACCGCGAGGTCGGGGCGCCGCTGGCGCACCAACTCGGTGGCCTGCCGCACCGCGTCGACGGCCTCGCCGGCACCGGAGCCGCCCGTGGAGTAGGACAGCATCGCGACGCGCGGCTCGACGCCGAACTGGGCGGCCGTTTCGGCCGAGGCCAGGGCGATGTCCGCAAGCTGCTCCACGTTGGGCTCGGGATTGACGGCGCAGTCACCGTAGACCAGCACCCGGTCCGGCATCAGCATGAGGAACACCGAGGAGACGATTTTGACGCCCTCCCGGGTCTTCACGAACTCGAGCGCGGGCCGGATGGTGTGGGCCGTGGTGTGCGCGGCGCCGGAGACCATGCCGTCCACCACGCCGAGCTGGACCATCATGGTGCCAAAGTAGCTTTCGTCCTGCATCACTTCGAGCGCCTTCGCCAAGTCCACGCCCTTGTGCGAGCGCAGTTCGGCATACTTCTGCGCGAAACCCTCGCGCAGCTCGGAAGTGGCCGGGTCCACGACGTTGATGCCGCTCAGGTCGATTCCCTGGGTGGCCGCGAGCTCGCGGACATCGGCCTCGCGGCCCAGCACGGTGAGCTCGCAGACGTCGCGGCGGTGCAGGATTTCCGCGGCGCGCAGGATCCGGACGTCGGTGCCCTCGGGCAGGACGATGTGGCGGCGCTGCGCGCGGGCCCGTTCGATCAGGTCGTGCAGGAAGCGCAGCGGCGTCATCCGCTCCGGCCGCGGCAGGTGCAGCCGTTCCAGCAGTTCCGCCTCGTCCACACGCCTGGACCACAGGCCCAGCGCGGACGCCACCTTGCGGCGGTGGCCGGACCAGATTTCGCTGCGCACCTCGGAGACCCGCTTGGCGGTCACGTAGGTGTCGTCCGGGGCGGCGAAGATCGGGAACGGGGCCTGCGCGAGCAGCGAGTAGATTGTCGGGTCCGGCGCGAGGCCGCCGGTCAGGATCAGCGCCGACGGGACCGGGAACTCCGGCGAAAACGACGACGCCAGGCAGGCCACCAGGACATCCGCCCGGTCGCCGGGCACGATCACCAGCGCGCCATCGTCGAGCACGTGCAGGAAGTTGGCCACATTCATGGCCGCCACCTTGACCGAGCGCACATCGCGTTCCAGGTCCGGCAGCCCCGCCACCTGGCCGAGGCCCAGGGCGGCGGCCACTTCACCGGTGGTGGGCCGGGCGATGTCCTCGAGCTCCGGGAACACGTAGACCGGCCGGCCGGAGGCGCCCGGGCGGACCGCCGCGGCGATCGCTTCCAGGTCCTTAGGATCGGCGCGGTTGACCATGATTGCCAGCAGGCTGCAGCGCTCGGCGATCAGTTCCTTGCGGGCCACCTCGACGGCGTCCGCTGTCTCGGCCACGGTGCGGCCCTTAGCCCCGACGACGGCGACCATCGGCGCCGCCAGGTCGTTGGCGAGCCGCGCATTGAGGTCGAATTCGACGGCGGCGTCCTGGCCGGTCAGGTCGGTGCCCTCGATGATGATCACGTCGCAGTGCCGGGCCATCTCCGCGAAGATTTCCACGCACCGGGAATCGATCTCCTCGCGATTGCCCTCGGCGAGCAGACCCCGGACCTCGGCGAAGGTCAGCCCGCTGCGGCAGCGTTCGTCGTCGAGGTCGAAGCGGGACTTCATCAGCGCGACCATCGGGTCCGCGTCGGAACGGGCCTGGACCACCGGCTTGAAGAAACCGATCCGGTCCGCGTGCCGGTGCAGGGTGTCCGCCAGGCCCAGCGCAACCAGCGACTTCCCGGACCCGGGCGTCGTCGCACTGACATATATTCCTTTGGCMATGTGTCCCAGCATACTTACAGGCCTTGACAGCAGGCACCCGAATGGGATTACCTAATGAACATTCGGTAAATAAAGCTGGAGGCAACGACGCATGGCTGAAGTGACAATTTCCGGTGACACCCACCCGGTCCTGAAGGACGACTATGCCTCCGAGTGGATGGGCATTGAGGTCCTGGCGCTCGACGACGGTCACGCCACCATCCGGATGGCGCTCCGCCAGGAAATGCTCAATGGTTTCGGGATGGCCCACGGCGGAATGATCTTCGCCTTCGGTGACACCGCCTTTGCCTTGGCGTGCAACCCGGCCAATCCGGCACCCGGCGAGGAAGGCAACATCACCGTTGCGTCCGGCGTCGACATCAACTTCATCAAGCCGGCCTTCCGCGGCCAGATCCTGACCGCCGTCGCCAACCGCCGCGCCAGCACCGGCCGCAGCGGCCTCTACGACATCCAGATC
>NZ_JBFRFD010000185.1:0-6298 GCF_052114645.1 Arthrobacter sp. 2YAF22_2 | reverse complement strand
GCATGACGCGCCAGATGAGCTCGCCCATGCCCACCGTGCCGTTCACGCTGGACCTATCGACCACGCTGTATTTCCACAACTATCGAAACGGCATGCTCCTGGGGATTTCCAACTCCAACCAGGAGCCTGGTTTCGCCCGGGACTTCACGCATGAATGGCTGCCGGAGTTCAACGCAGCTGCCCGGGTGTGCGCCCCGGCGCTGGAGGCACCGGAACTGGCGTGCGGCTGGGCCGGACTGTATGAGAACACGCCGGACCACAACGCACTCATCGGTGCGTCCAGTTCCGTGGAGGGCTTCTACTACGCCACGGGATTCTCCGGCCATGGCTTCCTGCAGGGTCCCGCCGTCGGCGAGCTGGTCCGGGACCTCTACCTGGACCGCGATTCCTTCATGGACCACACGTCGTTCTCCGCCGATCGGTTCCGCACAGCAGATCAGCTCATCCAGGAAGTCCACATCATCTAGCGCGGAAGGCCACCGCGCCCCGTCCTCCGCAACAGCCATGATCTTGAAAGGAACCACACCATGACCGCCCTTGAAACCTGGGAACTTCGAGCCGAGTTCGCGAAGCGGCTCTCCGTGATGTACGGCAGGGAAGTCCCCGCCTACAACACGCTTGTGGAGGTTTCCACCGAGGTGAACCAAGCGTATGCAGCCAAGCACGGCGCAGAAGCCGAGAGGCTCGGCAGCATTGCACGGGTGACAGCTGAACGCCACGGCGCCATCCGTGTTGGCTCCCCGAAGGAAATGGCGCAGGTTGCCCGCGTCTTTGCAGCCTTCGGCATGTATCCGGTCGGTTTCTATGACCTTCGCGACGCTTCTTCGAGCTCCGTGCCCGTGGTCTCGACAGCGTTCCGCCCAATCGATGGCGCTGAACTGGCCAAGAATCCCTTCCGGGTCTTCACCTCCATGCTGGCCGCCGAGGATCCGCGGTTTTTTGACCGCGAACTGCGCGCGGAGCTGGCCGAATTCATCGGCGCCCGGCAGTTGTTCGGTGCGGAGCTGCTTAGTCTGGCGGACAAGGCCGCCGCCGGTGGAGGGGTGACCGCGGACGACGCCGAGAGCTTGCTGGAGCTGGCCACCGCAGCCTTCGAACTCTCCGGGGACCCCGTGGACTACGAGTGGTACAAGAAACTAGAGGCGGTCTCCGCCGTCGCCTCCGACATCGGCGGCGTGTCCACGACGCACATCAACCACCTCACCCCCCGGGTGCTGGACATCGATGAGTTGTACAAGAGGATGCAGGCGYGCGGCATCACTATGATCGATGAGATCCAGGGACCGCCGCGCTGGGACGGGCCGGACCTGCTGCTGCGCCAGACCTCTTTCCGCGCGCTGGGTGAAAACCGTGTGTTCCGCTACGCCGACGGATCCACTAACGAGGGTGAACTGCGGGTGCGCTTCGGCGAAGTCGAGGCCCGCGGAATTGCCTTGACGCCGGCGGGCCGCGATCTCTACGACCGGATGGTCGCCGAGTCGGACGCGCGGTTGGCCGCGGCCCCGGCCGGAACGACCCGCGTCGAGGTAGCCGCCGAGGTGTGGGCGGAGAACCTGCCCAGCACAGAAAAAGAGCTGGCCCTGCAGGGGCTCGCCTATTTCACCTACCGCCTCGACGAAGGCGCGCTGGGCGCTGCACCCCTGGCCGCCACCGCTTCCCTGGCCGATCTTGTCGACGCCGGAATCGCCATCCCTGAACCCATCGTCTATGAGGACTTCCTCCCCCGCTCGGCCGCCGGAATCTTCCAGTCAAACCTGACCGAGGAGGGTTCCAAGGACGAAGAGCAGGTCGGAACCAGCTTCGACATCCACCGGATGTCCCAGATTGTCGGTTCCGAGGTTTACGACCCCAACGATCTCTACCAGCGGCAGCAGGACGAATCGATCGCGGCCCTAGGCCGCCGCCTCAACATCAATCTCACACACTAATCAGCCCACCAGTACAAAGAACTACAGGAGATCACGATGACGGAAACTCTGACCCAAACATCCGAACTGGCAGCGATCGTCCGCGACGCGCTGGAGGCCTGCGGCGTCAATGTTGACGCCCTCAACGGCCCGCACAAGGCGTCCTCCCCGCTCACCGGTGAAGTCTTGATGACCTTGCCGGCCAACTCACCGGCGGACATCGAGACGATGATCGGCCAGGCGCACCAGGCGTTCAAGACGTGGCGAGATGTGCCTGCACCGCTGCGCGGCAACCTGGTAAAGCGCTGGGGCGAACTGCTGACCGAACACAAGGAGGACCTGGCCAGGATTGTGACGGCCGAGGCCGGCAAGATCCAGTCCGAGGCTCGCGGCGAGGTCCAGGAAATGATTGATATCTGCGACTTTGCAGTTGGCCTGTCCCGCCAGCTCTACGGCCGGACTATGCCCTCGGAGCGACCCGGACACCGCCTCATGGAGACTTGGCACCCGCTGGGCGTTGTTGGGGTCATCTCGGCCTTCAACTTCCCGGTTGCGGTCTACTCCTGGAACACGGCACTGGCATTGGTGTGCGGTGACACCGTCGTATGGAAGCCCTCGGGGATGACCATGCTCAGCGCATTGGCCGCCGATGCCCTGCTGGGCCGCGCCGTCGCGGACGTTGGGGCACCCCAGGACCTGCACAAGCTGGTCCTGGCTGATCGTTCCGGCGGCCAGATCATCGTCGATGATCCGCGCGTCGCCCTGCTCTCCGCCACCGGCTCTGTCCGGATGGGCCAGGAAATCGCCCCCCGCGTGGCTGGCCGCTTTGGCCGCGCGCTGCTCGAACTCGGCGGAAACAACGCAGCGATCGTTGCGCCGTCGGCCGATCTCGATCTGGCCCTGCGCGGCATTGTGTTCGCGGCCGTTGGAACCGCCGGCCAGCGCTGCACGTCCATGCGCCGCCTGATCGTGCACGAGTCAATCGTTGATGAACTGACGGACAAGCTTGTCAGCGCCTACGCCACGCTCCGGATCGGGACCCCGATGGATGAGGAGAACCTGATCGGGCCCCTGATCAACAAGTCCAGCTTCGATGGCATGCAGAACGCCATCAAGGCCGCGCAGGATCAGGGCGGCACCGTTCTCTGCGGCGGCGGCCGTGTGAACTCCGAGGAAGAGCCTGGCGCCTACTACGTGGAGCCCGCTATCGTGCGGATGCCGGCCCAGACCGCCGTCGTCAAGGACGAGACGTTTGCCCCGCTGCTCTACGTGATGACCTACACGGACTTCGAGGACGCCATCGCCATCCAGAACGACGTCCCCCAGGGTTTGTCCTCGGCCGTGTTCACGAACGACCAGGCCGAGGCCGAACGCTTCATGTCGGCCGGCGGATCCGACTGCGGCATCGCCAACGTCAACATCGGCACCTCAGGCGCCGAAATCGGCGGCGCCTTCGGCGGCGAAAAGGAAACCGGTGGCGGCCGCGAGTCAGGTTCCGACTCCTGGAAGGCCTACATGCGCCAGGCGACCAACACCGTCAACTACTCGGGGCAGCTGCCGMTCGCCCAGGGCGTGAAGTTCCTCTAGAAACCCCGGCGGAGACAGTGCCAGCCGGTCCGGCACCGTCTCCGCCGCCCGCCCCCGCCACATCACGTAGCTGCCAGCACACAAGGAGTATCCAGCGATGACCAGTCTGTTCGACATGATGGATGAATGGGGACCGGAAAAGATCGTCACGGTCAGCGACGCAAAAACAGGAATGAAGGGCGTGCTGGTCATCGACAACACCGCCCGAGGCATGGGCAAGGGCGGTACCCGGATGCAGCCTGGCGTCACCGTCGAGGAGATTGCCCGCCTGGCCCGGGTCATGACCTGGAAGTGGGCCGGCGTCGACCTGTTCTTCGGCGGAGCCAAAGCCGGCATCCGGGCCGATCCGAGCTCACCCCACAAGGAAGCAATCCTCCGCTCCTTCGTCCGGGCCCTGAGCAATGAGGTCCCGTCCGAATACGTCTTTGGACTGGACATGGGACTGACGGAAAACGATGCGGCCCTCATCATCGATGAATTGGGCGACCGCGGTGCAGCAGTAGGGACTCCGTACGACCTCGGCGGCGTACCCTACGACCAGCTGGGCATCACCGGGTACGGCGTCGCTGAAGCCGCGGACGAGGCGGCCGCAACCATCGGACTCCAGGGACAGCGCGTGGCCATCCAAGGTTTCGGCRCTGTTGGCCATGCCACCGCTGCCCGGCTTCACGAGCTCGGCTACAGCATCGTGTCGATTTCCACTGCCGAGGGCGCGCTTCACCAGACCGAAGGGCTGGACATCCCCACTCTGCTGGCGATGCGGGCTCGGCTCGGCGACGGATTGGTCAAAGAGTTTCCGGAGCTGGCCATTCCGGCTGGCACCGAATTGTTTGTCGACGCCGAAATCGCGATCCCGGCTGCCCTGCAGGATGTCATCCATGAGGGCAACGTGGGCGGCATCTCGGCCAAGCTCGTGGTGGAGGGCGCCAACCTTCCCACAAACGCCGCTGCGCAGCACTTGCTGCGTGCGGCATCCGTGACGGTAGTGCCCGACTTCGTCGCCAACGCCGGCGGCGTAGTCAGCGCCGCCTTTGCGATGGAGTCCCGGTACTCGCCGTTCCGTCCCGAGACCGAGCAAATCTTCACCACGGTCTCCCATAAGCTTCGAGCAAACACGGCCATCGTGCTGGCGGAGGCGCAGAAGCTGGATTCCACCACCCACCACGCCGCCCGTTCGCTGGCACAAAGCCGCGTCCGCCGCGCCATGGAACTGCGCGGCAAGCCCCTGCAGTACTAACATCCCACCACGCACGGCCGCAGGGACAAGGAAGAGCAGCACGCATGAAGATTGACCAGATTGTCGAAGAACTCACCGCAGCAGTTGCGGGCGTCGTGGACAGCAGCAACCGTCGGCGCGCGGAATACTCGACGGACGCCTCCAACTACCGGGTGGTGCCCCAGGTGGTGGTCATGCCCAAGAATGCGGAAGACGTTATCGAAGCGGTCAGGATTGCCCGCAGGCACGGACTGGCTGTCACCGGCCGCGGTGCCGGCACATCGTGCGCCGGCAACGCGGTGGGACCCGGACTGGTGCTGGACTTCAGCAGGTTCATGAACCAGATCATCAGCATCGATGTGGAGAACAGGACCGCGGTGGTCCAGCCCGGCGTCGTTCTCAGTGACCTGCAGCGGGCTGCCGCCGTCCACGGGCTGCGGTTCGGGCCGGACCCGTCCACGTCCACCCGGTGCACCATCGGCGGCATGATCGGCAACAACGCGTGCGGCCCCCACGGACTCTCGTACGGGCGGACGGCGGATAACGTACGCCGGCTGCGCTGGCTGACCGGGTCGGGCCAAGTGCTGGAGCTGGGCTCGGGCAAGGACACCACGGCCCGGATCCCCGGACTCGATGAGTTCATCACCGCCAATCTGGACGTCCTTCGGCTGGAATTCGGCCGGTTCGGCCGCCAAATCTCGGGCTATAGCCTCGAGCACCTCCTACCCGAGAACGGCGGAAACCTGGCCGCTGCCCTGACCGGGACGGAAGGTACTTGCGGCATCATCCTGGAGGCCGAGGTCCGGCTGGTTCCGCAGGCGGTTGCCCCGGCGTTGGCCGTGTTGGGATATCCGGATATGCCGGCTGCGGCCGACGCGGTTCCCGGCCTTCTTCCGCACCATCCGCTGGCCCTGGAAGGACTTGACGCGCAGCTGGTCAACGTGATTCGCAACGCCAAAGGCGAGCACGCAGTCCCCAACATGCCGGCGGGGAACGGCTGGCTCATGGTCGAGGTGGGCGGAGCGACGTCGAGCGAGGCGGTGGCTGCCGCAGAGCGGATGGTCCGGGACGCGGGCGCGATCGACTCAATGATCCTTCCGGCCGGACCGGAGGCCAAACGGCTGTGGCAAATTCGGGCCGACGGTGCCGGTCTGGCCGGGAGAACCGCTGCCGGGAAGCAGGCATGGCCAGGCTGGGAGGATTCGGCCGTCCCGCCCGAACATCTGGGCAACTACCTTCGCGATCTTGAACGTCTCATGGCGCGCGAAAACGTTTCAGGGCTGGCCTATGGCCACTTCGGGGACGGCTGCGTCCACGTCAGGATCGACTTCCCGCTGGAGAACGACGCCGGCGTGATGCGCCGCTTCCTGACGGCCGCGGCGGACCTCGTCGCCAAGTACGGCGGCTCACTCTCGGGGGAACACGGCGATGGCCGGGCGCGCGGCGAACTGCTGAAAACCATGTATTCGCCCCGGGCCCTGGCCGCGATGGCCGGTTTTAAGGCACTCTTCGACCTCCAGGACATCTTTAACCCGGGTGTCATCATCAATCCTGACCCCTTCGATGCCCACCTGCGCCGCCCGCGGGC
>NZ_JBFRFD010000184.1:0-6311 GCF_052114645.1 Arthrobacter sp. 2YAF22_2 | reverse complement strand
GAGGATGGCGGCGCAGATCAGGACCAGCTTGGTGATGGTCACCCAGGCTTCGGGCACTTCGGCGCCGAGGGCCTTGGCCTTGCGGCGGGAGCGGATCTCGCTGAACACCACGAAGGCGGCGCCGAGCAGGCCCAGCAGCAATGTGAGGTTGTTGAAGCCGGTGTTGGGGCCGACTTCGGGCAGGTAGCCCGAGCCGATGTACTGGAAGTCGTTCGGCACCGGGATGGTGTTGGACTTGCCGACGAACTGGTTGAAGCCGCGGAACAGCAGCATGCCGGCCAGCGTGACGATGAAGGCCGGGATACCGACGTAGGCCGTCCAGAAGCCCTGCCAGGCGCCGATCACGGCGCCGAGAAGCAGCCCGAACAGGATGCCGAGGTACCACGGGATGCCCCAGTCCTGGATCATGAGGGCGACGCTGACCCCCACGAAGGCGGCGACGGAGCCGACCGAGAGGTCGATGTGGCCGGCGATGATCACCAGCACCATGCCGATCGCGAGGATCAGAATGTACGAGTTGCCGTTGAAGAGGTTGATGACGTTGCCCGGGGTGAGCGTGCGGCCCTCTGTGAAAATCTGGAAGAAGACGATCAGCGCSACCAGGGCGAAGATCATGCCGAATTGGCGGGTGTTGCCGCCAAAGAGCTTCTTGAGCGCATTCATGGTGTCAGTCCTTGTTGTCCGGATGTTCTGGATAGTCCCAGAGGGTCAGGCGGTCTTGCGGGCGGAAGTCATCAGTTTCATGAGGCTTTCCTGGCTGGCTTCCTCTTTGTTCAGCACGCCGGTGATGGCGCCTTCGAAAATGGTGTAGATGCGGTCGGAGAGGCCCAGCAGCTCGGGCAGTTCCGAGGAGATGACGATGACGCCCTTTCCCTGGTTGGCCAGTTGCTGGATGATGCCGTAGATCTCGAACTTGGCGCCSACGTCGATSCCGCGGGTGGGTTCGTCCAGGATCAGSASGTCCGGGTCGGTGAACATCCACTTCGCCAGCACCACCTTCTGCTGATTGCCGCCGGAGAGCTTGGCCACGCCTTCCTCCACCGACGGCGTCTTGGTGCGCAGCGACTTGCGGTACTGCTCCGCGACGGTGAATTCCTTGTCGACGTCGACGACGTTGTGCTTGCTGATCTTCTTCAGGGCCGCCGAGACTGTGGTGGCCTTGATGTCGTCCAGCAGGTTCAGGCCCAGCGACTTGCGGTCCTCGGTGACGTAGCCGAGGCCGGCGTCGATGGCCTGCTTGACGTTCTTGAGGTGCAGTTCCTTGCCGTCTTTGTAGACCTGGCCGGAGATGAAGCGGCCGTAGGAGCGGCCGAACAGGGAACGCGCCAGCTCGGTGCGGCCGGCCCCCATCAGCCCGGCAAAGCCGACGATCTCGCCGCGTCGGACGTAGAAGTTGGAGTTCTTGCAGACCAGGCGGTCCTGGATCTGCGGGTGCCCCACGTTCCAGTCCTTGACCTCGAAGAACTTTTCGCCGATCTTGGGTTCGTGGTCCGGGAACCGCGACTCCAGGGTCCGGCCCACCATGCCCTTGATGATGCGGTCCTCGTCGACGCCGTCGGCCTTGACGTCGAGGGTCTCGATCGACTTGCCGTCGCGGATGATCGTGATCGAGTCGGCGATCTGCTCAATTTCGTTGAGCTTGTGCGAAATCATGATCGAGGTGATGCCGCGGCCCTTCAGGCCCAGGATCAAGTCCAGCAGGTGCTGGGAGTCGGATTCGTTCAGGGCCGCGGTGGGCTCGTCCAGGATGAGGAGCTTCACCCTCTTGTTGAGCGCCTTGGCGATTTCGACCAGCTGCTGCTTGCCGACGCCGATCTCCTTGACCGGGGTGTCAGGGTCCTCGCGCAGGCCCACCCGGGCCAGCAGTTCGGTGGAGCGGGTCCGTGCCTCGGCCCAGTCGATCACGCCGCGCCGGGTGGGCTCGTTGCCCAAGAAGATGTTCTCCGTGATGGAGAGTTCCGGAATGAGCGCCAGCTCCTGGTGGATGATCACGATGCCGGCGTGTTCGCTGGCCCGGATGTCCTTGAACTGCTGGACTTCGCTCTGGTAGACGATGTCGCCGTCGTAGCTGCCGTAGGGGTAGACGCCCGACAGTACCTTCATCAGGGTCGATTTTCCTGCGCCGTTTTCACCGCAGATGGCGTGAATCTCGCCAGCCTTCACCCGCAGGCTTACCTCGGCCAATGCTTTAACGCCGGGGAACTCCTTGGTGATGGAGCGCATCTCGAGAATTATCGGATCGCTGTGCGTGTCGAGGGACGTCATTGCCCTTACGCCTCCAATGCATGACTTCGTTGTCCGCCCCTGCAAACCGCAGAGCCGTCTGATGAAAAAGTAAACTGGATCACGTCGTTGTCGTCAAGTCTTTAACGCAACGAGCCGGTAACGGCTTTCGAAATCCGCCTGCGTCCGCCCCCGATTTTCGCCCGGGAGCCGTTCCCTGGCCCGTGCTAGTTCCGCCGGATCCCGGCGTGCTGGAACACCAGGGCGGTCGCCCCGAGGGCCTCTGCACGGTCGCCGAGCGAGGACATGGTCAAGGTGGTGGTCTCGCCGATCACAGGGACCGCATGGCGCACGAGGCCCCGGCGGATCGGGTCCAGCAGCAGCTCGCCGAGCCCCGCCAAAGGCCCCCCGACGACAATCACCTCGGGGTTGATGAGGTTCGAAACGTTGCCCAGCGCGCGTCCGACGGCGAGCCCGGCGTCGTCCACCACCCGGAGGGTCGCGGAGTCGCGGCCGAGCGCCTTGCGCACGATGTCCTCAGGGGTCACCGGCCGGTCCTCGCCTCGGCTCAGGAGCTCGATCATGGTGGTGGTGGACGCGATGGTTTCCAGGCAGCCCCGGTTGCCGCAGCGGCAGACCAGGCCGTGTTCGTGGATGGTGGCGTGGCCGATTTCGCCGGTGATGCCGACGTTCCCGTAGTAGGGCATTCCGTTCAGGATCAACCCGGCGCCGATGCCCGAGCCGATCTTGAGGAACAGCAGATTGCTGACGCCGGTGTGCGGACCCCAGGTGACCTCGGACAAGGCCCCGAGGTTGGCGTCGTTGTCCACAAAAACCGGTAGATCCAGCGCTTCTTCGAGCCGCTTGAGGATGTTGATCCCTACCCATTCGGGCAGGATGGCGCCCTGCGCTACGGTGCCGGTGCGGCGGTCAATCGGGCCCGGGATGCCGACGCCGGCCCCCACGAGGGCGCTGCGTTCCACGCCGCTGCCGGCCAGCAGCCGGTCCAGCACTTCGACGGCTGCCGCAATGCCTTCCTCTGCGTGGTGGCCCAGAGGCAACAGGATCGATTCCTCCGCGACCACGTGGTAGCTGAGCGAGGCGAGGAACACCCGCAGGTGGCGCCGGCCGAAGTCGATGCCGACGGCGACGGCGCCGTTGCTGTTGAGCCGGACGTTCAGGGCGCGGCGGCCGGAGCTGGTGATCGGTTCGGTGGAGGCCAGTCCGGCGTCCTGCATGATCCTGACAATGTTCGAGACCGTCGCCGTGGACAGGCCGGTCTGCCGGGCCAGTTCCGCCTGGGTGGACGGGCCGGCCAGCAGGCACTCGATGATCCGTTGCTGGTTCAGATGCCGCAGGGCGGACTGCGACCCGGGGTTTTTGGTGCGGCTCCTCGTTGAGCGCGTTGGTGAGGGCATGGAATGAAGCGTGCCCCATCAAGGGTTTGTAGTCAAGAAGTTAACGCAACCGAAGGCGTCCGTGTCGTTTCGGAATGGTGGAAGCCCGCTGAGAGTCAGCTGTGAAGGTCGCGGTGCGCCCGCGCGAGTTCCTGGTAATGGGCGGCGTTGAGCTTCACGCCGTCGAACTCTTCCTCGGTGAGTTCCCGCCGGACCTTCGCCGGCACCCCGGCCACCAGTGAGCGGGGCGGGACCACGGTGCCTTCCAGCACCACCGCGCCGGCCGCCACGAGCGAGCCGGCGCCGATCACCGCGCCGTTGAGGATCGTGGCGCTCATGCCGATCAGGCAGTCGTCCTCCACCGTGCAGCCGTGCACCACGGCGCTGTGGYCGACGCTGACGCGGGCGCCGACAGTGCACGGGAAGTCCGGATCCGCGTGCAGGACGACGTTGTCCTGCAGGTTGGTGCCGGGCCCGACGGTGATCGCCGCGGTGTCGGCCCGGACCGAGACGCCGTAGAAGGCGCTGGAGTTCTCGGCAAGCGTGGCCTTGCCGATGATGGAGGCGCTCGGGGCGACGAAGGCGGATTCATGGACGGCCGGGCTGTCGCCGCCGAAAGCGTAAACGGGAGTCATGGCTACAGCCTAGGACACCGGCCGATGCTCCATCAGTAGTCGTTTGTCCGGTTGCCGGTTAGCGGCCATACCTGATAGCGCAACGATCGTTCATGCCGGGGCTCGCAGGACCCTGAAGCCCCGCCCCAGGTCCGGGTGCCCCAGGTCGGGAACGGCGACGGCGACCGGCGCGCCGGGTTCCGCCACCCGCTTCAGTTCACGGACGACGTCGTCCCACTCCTGCAGCGGCAGGTCGGCCAGCGCGTCCACCGCCCACACGGCCGCGAACGCTGCGTCGGCAAAGGGCAGCGTCCGCCCGGTTGCCACCGAAGCGGAGAGGCCCCGGGCACGGGCGGCGTGGATGTTCTCCTCCGAAGCGTCCACACCGGTGAAATGGAGCCCGGCGCGGACAAAGAGCAGCCCCTCCGTACCCGGGCCGCAGTCCAGGCCGAGCACGCCGCGCCGGCCCTCGGCCTTGAGCAGGGCGATGAAACCGGGCAGCTCATCCGTCCGCGCTGATGCCATGGCTCCAGTTAAGGGCGGACCCGCGTGGAAGACAAGCCTCGGCCTGGGACGGCCGTGAGCTGGAGACGCCTAGCTGAAGACGACCGTGCGGTTGCCGTCCAGCAGCACGCGGTGTTCGGCGTGCCACTGCACGGCCTGGGCGAGCGTGCGGCCCTCGACATCGCGGCCCATCTGGACGAACTGCTCGGCGGTGCGCCGGTGGTCCACCCGGATGACTTCCTGCTCGATGATCGGACCCTCGTCGAGGGCAGCGGTGACGTAGTGCGCCGTGGCCCCGATGAGTTTCACGCCGCGGGCGTGGGCCTGGTGGTAGGGCTTCGCGCCCTTGAAGGAGGGCAGGAAGGAATGGTGGATGTTAATGGCCTTGCCGGTGAGCTCCGTGCACAGTTCGTCGGAGAGGATCTGCATGTACCGGGCCAGGACCGTGAGTTCGACGTCGTGCTCCGCCATGAGCTTGCGCAGGGCGTCTTCGGCCTCGTCCTTGGTGTCCGCGGTGACCGGGATGTGGTGGAACGGGATGCCGTAGAACTCGGCCAGGCCGGCCAGGTCCCGGTGGTTGGAGACGATGGCCGGGATCTCGATCGGCAGGGTGCCGGAGCGCTGCAGGAACAACAGGTCGTTGAGGCAGTGCGCGGACGTGCTCGCCATCAGCAGGGTGCGGACCTTGCGGCCGGCCGGGTTCAGGTTCCACTGCATGCCGAAAGCGCGCRCCACGGGGTCCAGCGCCATCTGCAGTTCGGCCGGCGGGGCCGCCGTCGTGGCCTCGACCCGCATGAAGAACGTCCCGGTGCCCTGGCTGCCGTACTGCTGCGAGTCCGTAATGTTGCAGCCGGCCACCAGGAGGGCCCCCGCCACGGCGTGCACGATTCCGGGCCGGTCCGGGCAGGAGAGGGTCAGAACGTAGGAAGCGGTCAGCTGGTCGTCAGTCACGAAAGACAGCCTACCCGCGGCTGCGATACGCTGGACGGGTCGCAACTGGCGTTGGGTGGTTAACCACCAGGGAGCGGCACGCACGCAGACCACGGATCGTACGCCTGGGCCGAGGGTCATGTTTTCCGGTTGGCAGCCCCGCTGCCCGCCCGCCGGCAGCGCCCCTTGCGGGCGTTGCGCCAGCAGCGCGGCCCGTTTGGGGTCCGTCATTTTGCGGCGCCGCGGCAGGCCAGCCGGTAACCTGACCTCAAAGCAGTGACCGTTGCCAAGCCAGGAGTTCTTCGTGACTACTTCCTCCCTTCGCCTTTCCTCAGCAGCCGTGAGCAACCAGCCGCTCGCTGACCTCGATCCCGAAATTGCCGCCGTCCTGGCCCAGGAACTCGGCCGCCAGCGCGGCACCCTGGAGATGATCGCCTCCGAGAATTTCGCACCGCGCGCCGTGATGGAGGCGCAGGGGTCCGTGTTGACCAACAAGTACGCCGAAGGCTACCCGGGCCGCCGCTACTACGGCGGCTGTGAGTACGTCGACGTCGCGGAGCAGCTCGCGATCGACCGCGTCAAGGAGCTSTTCGGCGCCGARTTCGCCAACGTCCAGCCGCACTCCGGCGCGCAGGCCAACGCC
>NZ_JBFRFD010000183.1:0-6333 GCF_052114645.1 Arthrobacter sp. 2YAF22_2 | reverse complement strand
CCCTCCGCGTTGCCTTGGCCGTGGTCACCTTGACCTTGCTGTGTCTTTTCTACTTCATCACCTACCGCCGGACCCGCTCGCCCTATAGCGGCTGGTGGTGTTCCGCCCTGCTGCTCTTTCTCACCGGATCCGCGTCCTATCTGCTGGACGGTACCCCGCACCAAGTCTGGGCGAACCCGTTGGGGAACACCTTGCTGGTTGGCGGCGCCGGAGCGATGTGGGCCGGCGCCCGGTCGCTCCGGCGGGACAGCCCCAAAATCTGGTACCTCCTGGCCGGCCCGGCGGTGACCGGCATCGTGTCAGTCCTGGACCACCCGGCAACCAACAGCTGGTCCGGCGGCCCGATGATGCTGGCCATGATGGGAATCATGTTGGGTCTGTCCTCGCGTGAGCTCTTCCTGCTGGAGGTCGAATACTCCAGGGTCCACCGTCCGCTCGCCTACGGCTCGGCGCTGCTGACCATCTTCTACGCTGGCCGACTGCTGACCCTCCTCACCGAGGGACCCGACGGGCCCATCTTTGTCTCCTACTTCGGGTCGGTTGTGACCACAATCCTGACGACCATGGTTCTGGTGGTCGCGTCCTTCACCATGGTCGAACTGAGTAATGAACAGTTGACCCGGGACCTCCGTGCGCGCGCCACCCTTGACGGGCTCACCGGACTCTTGAACCGGACCGCTTTCCTGGACCTGGCCGTCAACGAGTTGCGCCGCCTGAGTAACGCCCGGACACCTGCCTCACTCGTGCTGGCCGACCTTGACCACTTCAAGGTCGTCAACGACAGGTACGGCCACGCAGCCGGGGATATGGCGCTTCAGGCTTTCGCCGCGGCCTGCTTGGCGTCCGTTCGCTCCACGGACCTGGTGGGGCGGTACGGAGGCGAGGAATTCATCCTGCTCCTGCCCGGTGTGGCGCCCGGGCGCGCCGGCGAGATGACCGGGAATATCAGCCGCCGGCTGCAGTCGCAACAGCCCGGTATCGAGGCAAAGCTGCCGACCGTCAGCTACGGAATTGCGGCTACCGGTGCCGGGCGGGCCGACCTCAAGGCGCTCATCGAATCCGCCGACGCCGCCCTGTACCGGGCGAAAACCCAGGGCCGGGACCAGTCAGTGCTGGCGGCCAGCCTCCGCGAGGAAGAGGCCGCCAGCTCCGGCTAGGAAATAACCCCGTCCACCAAGGCCTTGGCCTCGGCCTGCACCTGCTTGAGGTGATCCGCGCCCTTGAAGGACTCGGCGTAGATCTTGTAGACGTCCTCGGTGCCGGAGGGCCGGGCCGCGAACCAGGCATTCTCGGTGACCACCTTGAGGCCGCCGATCGCCGCACCGTTGCCGGGCGCCTCGGTCAGCTTGGCGGTGATGGTCTCGCCTGCCAGTTCCGTCGCGGTGACGTCCGACGGCGACAGCTTGCCCAGGGCGGCCTTCTGCTCCCGCGTGGCTGCGGCGTCGATCCGCGCATAGACGGGGTCGCCGAACTGGTCGGTGAGGCCCTTGTACAGCTGCGACGGCGACTTACCCGTCGCCGCCGTGATCTCCGACGCCAGCAGCGCCAGCAGGATGCCGTCCTTGTCCGTGGTCCAGACACTGCCGTCCATCTTGTTAAAGGAGGCGCCGGCAGATTCCTCCCCGCCGAAGGCGCCTTCGCCGGACAGCAACCCGGGGACGAACCATTTGAAGCCCACCGGTACTTCCACGAGCTTCCGGCCGAGACTCTCGGCAACCCGGTCGATGATCGACGAGGACACCAGGGTCTTGCCGATCACGGACTGCGGGTTCCAGCCGGTCCGGTGCCGGTACAGGTAATCGATGGCGACGGCGAGGTAATGGTTCGGGTTCATGAGCCCGCCCTGTCCGTCAACAAACGGTGTCACGATGCCGTGCCGGTCGGCGTCGGCGTCGTTGCCGGTGGCGATGTCGAAGGCGGCGGACCCATCCGCACCAGCAGCCATTCGGTTGATCAGCGAGGCCATCGCCGACGGCGAGGAGCAGTCCATCCGGATCTTCTCGTCCCAGTCCAGCGTCATGAACGCCCACTGCGGGTCCACGGTGGGGTTCACCACGGTGAGGTTCAGATGGTGACGCTCGCCGATCTCGCCCCAGTAGTCCACGGACGCGCCACCCATCGGGTCTGCGCCGATACGGACCCCGGCGTCGCGGATCGCGTTTAGGTCCAGGACCGAGGGCAGGTCGTCCACGTAGCTGCTGAGGAAGTCGAACTTGCCGGTGGTCTCGGCGCTGAGCGCGTCAGCGATGGGAATCCGTTTGACCCCGCGCAGGCCGTTCTCGAGGAGTTCGTTGGCGCGGTTGGCGATCCAGCCGGTGGCGTCGGTGTCTGCCGGGCCGCCATGCGGAGGGTTGTACTTGAAGCCGCCGTCGCCGGGCGGGTTGTGGCTGGGGGTCACCACGATGCCGTCCGCCTGCGGAGCGCCGGCGGGGGAGTTGTTGTTGTGCGTCAGGATGGCGTGGCTCAGCGAGGGGGTGRGCGTGTAGCCGTGGCGGGCGTCAATCAGCACATTCACGCCGTTGGCCGCGAGGACTTCCAAGGCGGAGTTCTGGGCCGGTTCGCTCAGCGCGTGGGTGTCCTTCGCGAGGTACAGGGGACCGGTGATGCCCTGGCCCGCGCGATATTCCACGATCGCCTGCGTGATGGCGACGATGTGGGGTTCGTTGAACGACGCCTTAAGGCTCGAGCCGCGGTGTCCGGAGGTCCCGAACGCCACCCGCTGTCCGGGGTCGCTCAAATCCGGCGAAACGTCGTAGTACGCGTCCAGGAGCGCAGTGAGGTCAACAAGGTCTTGGGGTTGGGCAACTGTGCCCGCGCGGCTAGCCATGGYACCAGCATGCCAGACGTGCGGGTCCGGCAACATGCTTTCGCCGGAATCGGCCTGCCATGACACGGCGCGGCGGTATTCTGGACCCAGGCACGTCGAGGGGGAATCATGACCGAGCAGACCAGGCCCGGGTATAGCAAGCATCGTGGCCACGGCCATGTCCCGCCGCTGCCGCCCACGGCGCCGCATCTCGGGCAACCGGTTGGAAGCTACGGCGCGCCGGCCGCCCCCTACGCCGACGCTTATGGCCAGCCGATCTACTACGGCGTGGCCGCCGCGCCGAAGGTTTTGAGCATCGCGAGCCTGTGCTGCGGCATCGCGTCCCTCCTGGGTTTCGGCTTCTTCCTGCTCCCTCAACTGGCCGCCGTCGTCCTTGGCCATTTGGCGCTGAACCGGGAACCGCACGGACGAGGCGCGGCCATCGCCGGCTTGGTACTGGGCTACGTCGCGATTGCCATCACCGTGCTGGTGGTCGTGACCCTCGGCGTCGCTTTCTCCAACGCGGACTTCATCGCCCGGTAGGTGCGCCGGACGCACAGGGTTCCGGCCCCGCGGGCCGGATCTAGACTGGCCCCATGAGCAACCTCGAGACCGTACCGGAAGAAGTTGTCTGCGCCTTTGAGAAAACCTTCGGCGACGCCCAGGTCCTCCCGCCGCGGGCGGTGCCGCTCGGCGGAATCCGGGCCATGGATGTTCGCCGGACGCTGCCGCAGAAGCGGCGGAGCCTGATCGGAGCCTGGTGCTTCGTGGACCATTACGGACCCGACCTGGTTTCAGCCTCCGGCGGGATGAACGTGCCCCGCCACCCGCACACCGGCCTGGCGACAGTCAGCTGGCTGTTCTCAGGCAAGGTCGCGCACCGTGACTCGGCGGGATTCACCGCCGTCGTCCGTCCCGGAGAGGTGAATCTGATGGTCGCGGGCCGGGGCATCTCGCACCAGGAGTTCTCGACGCCGGAAACGTCCATCCTGCACGGGGCGCAACTGTGGTTCGCCCTGCCGGAGGCGACCCGGCATATGCCGCCAACCTTCGAGCACTACGTCCCCGAGCCGGTCCTCGGGGACGGAACGGAACTGCGGGTCTTCCTTGGTTCGCTGGCGGGCTCGACGTCCCCGGTTAACACGTATACCCCCGCCCTGCTGGGAGCCGAGGCCGTGCTGCGGCCGGGTTCGAAGCTCGAACTCGCGCTGGACCCGGCCTTCGAGCACGGGGTCCTGCTCGACACCGGCGATCTGCGGCTGGACGGCGAACAGGTGCCGGTGGACCACCTCGTCTACCTGCCCACCGGACGGTCTGCCCTGGTGCTGGAAGCCGGTGTGAACCCGGTCCGGGCGCTCGTCCTCGGCGGCGTGCCCCTCGGGGAGCAGATCGTCATGTGGTGGAACTTCATCGGACGGACCCATGAAGAGGTCGTGGCCTACCGCGACGCCTGGCAGGCCGAGATCGGCGCCGAAGCCGCCACACCGCCCGGCGGCGGAACCTATCCGGACGGGGCGCCCTACCCCCGCTTCGGACCCTTCCCCGACAACACGCCCGCGCCGTTGCCCGCCCCCGCCCTGCCGAACGTCCAGCTGCGCCCCCGCGGCTGAAACGCCCATGAAAGCAAAAAGGAGCCGGACGGGCCTGGTTACGGAATCTCCGACAACAACCGCTGGACCGCCTCGGTGACCGCCGCGCGAAAGCCGGGGTGGTCCGCCAGTTCCGCCGGGAAAATCTCCCTGACAGCCAGGAGGCGGCCGGCAAGTCCGGACTCCGGGCCCGCGGCGGCCGCCCGGAGCGCGTCCGCCATCGGGTCGTCCAGGACCAGCGGCCGGCCGTTGACGTCCCGGCCGCGGTAGACGAATAACATCCACGCGGCCACCAGCAAGGCTCCGGACATCGGAACCTCGCCGGCGGCCAGCCGGTCCGCTACCGTCCCGAGGATCCTGACCGGCAGCTTCTGTGAGCCGTCCATGGCTACCTGGATGGTGCTGTGCCMCAGGTTCGGGTTGGCGAACCGGGCCAGGATCGATTCGCCGTATTCCGTCAGATCCAGCCCCGGCGGTGCAGCCAAGGTGGGAATCACATCGTCGCGCTGCAGGCGACGCGCCTCCTCCGCCAGCCCGTTTGATGAGACGGCCTCCGCGATGGTCGGGTATCCCCGGAGCGCCCCGAGGTATGCCAGCAGGGAGTGCGTGGCATTAAGCATCCGCAGCTTGGCGACCTCGAACGCGTGGACGTCGCCGGTCACAACGGCCCCGGCGCGCTCCCAGGCCGGGCGCGGCCCCCGGAACTTGTCTTCGATGATCCACTGCCCGAAGGGTTCGGCAACCACCAGACCCTCGTCCCGGAGGCCCAGGATCCGCTCGGCCTCCCGGCGGTTCGCCCCGGTTGTCGCGGGGACGATCCGGTCCACCATGGTGGAGGGGAAGGTGACGGCGGCGTCGAGCCATTCCAGCATCCGCTCCGCCCCCGCCGCCTCCGCCAGGCCTCTGACCAGACCCCCGGTAACCGTGCCGTTCGACATCAGGTTGTCGCAGCACACCACCGCGAACGGTGCGCCGGAGGAAGCGAAGCGCCGTGCCAGCCCGCGTGCCAGCAGACCCAGCGGAGTCCGGGCCTGCCCAGCAAAGCCGCCGCCAGCGAGCTCGGCCTTGAGAGCCTCGACGTCGGCCGCCACCCCCGCGTGGGCCAGGTCCAGGTCGCCCCGGACCGTGCGCGGATAGCCCTTTTCGGTGATCGTCAGGGACGCCAGATGGACGCCTTCTGCCGCTAGCGTCCGCAGGACTTCCTCCGTATCGGTTCCCGGGTAAGCGACCCCGCGCAGCGACCCGATGACCCGCAGCGACGTCGAGTCCCGGGCCTTGGTGAGCACAGAATAGAGGCCGTCCTGGGGTCCGAGCTGGTCCGCCACCCGAACGGAACGCCCCGTGACGCCGAGGATCCCCCACCGGGTGTCACCCGCGGCCGCCGCGGCGTCCTCGGTGTAGACGGCCTGGTGGGCGCGGTGGAAGGCGCCGACGCCGAAGTGGACCATCCCGGTACTCAGGGAACGGGGATCCACGGCAGGGCCGGAGACACCTTGGCGTCCCGCAGCCGCAGCCACGGTGGCCAGCGAGAGGCGGTCGGTAATGGTGATGGCGGACATAATTGGCCTTTCAGCCGGCGAAGGGGGGGCGGCGCCGGGGGCGGCCCGGTGGTCAGTCGGTCTCTTCCCGGACCTGGGAGACAAGCTGGGTCGGATTGACGAAACGCAGGGCCACCACGAGCAGCACCATCATCATGAGCATGTAGACGACGGCCATCGCGTCCACGGACTGCTGGGCCCGGATGCCGGCACCGGTCATGGCCGTGAACAAGGCAACCACCAGCGTGTCGGAGGTCGAATCGGAGGTCAGGAACGTCAGCTCGAACATACCCACCGTCCGGACCAGCACCAGGACCGCAGCCGCAAGGATTCCGGGAACCAGGAGCGGCGCCAAGATCTTCGTGAAAAGCCGCAGCATGTTGGCGCCGCACATCCGCGC
>NZ_JBFRFD010000182.1:0-6337 GCF_052114645.1 Arthrobacter sp. 2YAF22_2 | reverse complement strand
CCCCAGCGCCGCGTGGGTCGCCTTGTAGATTTCCGCGTTGCGGTTCACCAGCTCCTTGGGCGTGATGCCTTCCTTCTCCGCAGCCTGCGCGACCTTCATGCCGTGCTCGTCGGTACCCGTCAGGAAGAAAACGTCGTAGCCGTCCAGCCGCTTGAAACGGGCCATCGCATCGGTGGCAATGTACTCGTAGGCGTGGCCGATGTGCGGCACGCCGTTGGGGTAGGTGATGGCCGTGGTGATGTAGAACGGGGTTTTGGCTGAAGACGACACTCTTTGAATTTACCTTTTTCTGATGCGGTGCAGGCCGGCGGACTGGGACGCTACCCCAAAACCTAGATCAGCTCGGTCACGGTATCGCTCAGGCGGACCAGTTCGTGGTCGTGCGAGGCCACCAGGACGGCGATCCCGTCCGACGTCGTGTCCTTGAGGATGCTGATGATGCGGTTCGCCGAGGTGCGGTCCAGGCTGGCGGTGGGCTCGTCCACCACCAGCACCCGGGTGCCGAGGATGAGGGCGCGGGCAATCGCGACRCGCTGGCGTTCGCCGCCGGAGAGCTGCGCGGGGCGGTGGCGCATGCGCCGGCCCAGGCCGACCAGGTCCAGCAGGTCCTTGGCCATGTCGCGTCGCTGTTCGACCTCGCCGTCAGGGACGGCCGGCAGCAGCACGTTTTCGAGCGCGCTCATCCCGTCGATCAAGGCGCCGCCCTGGTCCACGTAGCCGATCAACGCCCGACGGCGGTCGGCGATTTCGTCGTCGCCCATGGTTTCGAGCGAGTCGCCTTCCCAGAAGACCCGGCCCGACGTCGGCAGGGTCAGGCCCGCGCCGACGGTCAGGATGCTGGTCTTGCCCGAGCCGGAGCGGCCGGCGACACAGTGCATTTCGCCGGCGTGCAGCGTCATGTTGAAGTCATCGACCACGTTCACGGCCTCGGCGCCGCCCTTGCCGCCGCCGTAGTGGATGGTGATGTTGCTCAGTTCCAGCGGCGTGGCGTGGTCCGTGGACTTCACGATCGTGTTGGCGCGCGTCTGGTGGCCGCCGGCCCCGGTGCTTGCCGGCATCCGGTTCCGGGCCGCCCGGGTCTGGTTCAGCTCGTTAGTCATTGGACCACTTTCGTTGCAATCGGAATCCAGCAGAGTACCGCCACAAGTCCGGCGATTCCGGCCCAGAGTGCGGCGTAGGGGGCGAGGAGCAGCCCGATGCCAAGGGCGCCCAGGACACCCAGCGGCAAGGCGATGGTTCCCACCATGGCATTTTCGAAGAAGCGGACCTGGCCCAGCATGTCCGGGTTCCAGCCCATGGCCTGCAGGGTGCCCAGGTACTGGCGCTTGGCCCCCAGCTCGAAGCGGCCGGTGACCATGGTCAGCAGCAGCCCCACCGCGACGCCGGCCAGGGCCAGGATGACGCTGGGTAAGGCGATGCTGGCCGCGGCCAGCCCGCTCAGGGCGCTGGCCCCGGCGGCCCGCGGGATGTCGATCAGCAGCGCGACGAGCCCGCCCACCGCGGCGCCGAAGACGCCGACGGCGATCGCCAGCGAGCCGGTGTTGAACTTGTTCGTGCTCAGCTGCCGGCTGGCGAAGGTCAGCGGCGAGTCGACGGGGATCAGCCGCTCGTCATGCTGCGGCTCCTGGTCGATGATCTCCCGGTGCCGCAGCTGCTGGGCGGCGAAGTAGGCGGCGCCGCAGTAGAGGACCAAAACCGCGGCGGAGACGATCGCGGTGGCGGGGTTCCAGCTGATCAGGCTCAGGGCGATCCCGGCGAACGCCAGCAGCGCCGCGCCGACACCGAACTCGGCCAGCACCCAGGACCGGACCCTGCGCTGCGTCCAGCCCATGGCCCGCAGCGTTCCTGCCTCGCGGCGGCGCTTCCGGACGTAGCTGACGGTGGACGCGCCGGTGAGCAGGGCAGCACCGCACAGGGTCAGGAACAGCAGGGTGAGGTTGGTGCCGGTCAGCGAGCCGGAAACCGCGCTGGCGGCGTCCTGGCGGACCCACGACTGCTGCACGGTGCCCAGCGGCGATTCCTTGCCGGCGYCGTCCTTGGAGTAGCCGGGCACGAAGATGCTGGCATCTTCGCGGGCGGAGCCGGCAACCACTGTGGCCTGCAGGCCCATGTCGCGGATCTCATTGGCGAGCTTCTCGACCGCGGGCTGCGCCTGCTTCCAGCTGCCGTCGACGTTGGCGCGCACGCGCACGGCGTCGATCACGGAAGCGTTGCTCTGGTAACCGCGGGCGGCGGCCAGGCCGTAGTAGTCGGTGATGGCCCCGGCCGACTGGCTGACCAGCCCGGTGCCGCTGAGCGAGGGCTTGAGCACGGTTTGCTCGACGTCCTTGCCGGCGRCGTCCTTGGTCAGGGTCAACGGGGTCGGGTCGTAACCGCCGAGCGGGAGGCGGTTGACGTCACCGGCCGCCGCCTGGACCTTGGCGGGGTCAAAGGTGCCGTAGACCATGGCCAGGGGCGTGGCGGGCTTCTTGCCGGTCGCGAGGCTGTCGCGGTAGGAGCGCTCGTCGACCGGCGTGCGTTGCGTCTGGTCGACGGCGGCACCGTCGAGGCCCTTCTCCGGAAGCCGGTTCACGGTGACCCAGTCACCCGGGATCGCCGACTTGTCGACAGCGCCGTTGCCTGCGGTCTTGCCGTCCTGGTACTTGGGCGCGGCGGCGAAGTCGGTGCTCCAGGTCGCGGGGTTGTACAGGCCCTGGCCGAAGCTGCCGGTATCCCCCATCAGCCCGGTGAGGTCCTTGGATCCGGGCCACGCGAGGGCGAACGGCGACTTGGACACGAACGGCAGGTAGTCCTTGTCCAGCGACCGCGAGGCGGTGCCGACGTCCTTGGTGACGTTGCCGGCCGCGTCGATTTCCTCGATCTTGACCGAGTACTTCAAGTCAAGGGAGGTGCCGGACCGGACGATCAGCGGAATCGCCTGCGAGTCAGCGGTGAGCTGCCCGGCCCGTTTGGCCTGCTGGTACTGGGTCATCAGCGGGGCCCAGTACTTGAGTTTGACGCCGAGGAAGTCGGGGCCCTCTTTGAGCTGGTCCATGGTGATGCCGTTGGTGAAGAGGCTTTCGAAGTGGCTCCCGACCGCGCTGGCGCTGCGCGCATCGGCGGGCGGCGCCTTCTCCAGGGGCGCGAGGAAGTCCCCGGCACCGCCCAGCAGCGCGCGCTCCGAGACCGGGTCGACGGCGACGACGGACTCGGTCACCTGCGGGGCGGTGGGCAGCGAGACGGAGAGGTTGAAGAGGTTGTGTTCGGAGCCGCCGGCCGGGGCCGGGAACTTGATCCCGGTCTCCCCTGCCGGGCCCGCAATCCGGACGTTCTTGCCGCCGGCGACCTGCTCCTCGACGAGCTTGGCCTTGCCGAGGGTGCCCTCGGCGGTCGTCTTGAACAGGGTCTTCTCGGAGGCGCCGTCCGAGCTGACGGCGCTGGCGGTGAGCCGGTACTTCTTGGGCGTGCCGCTCAGGACGGACTCGGCAGCGGGCCACTTGGACGGATCGGTGGCGGTGGGGTCGCCGGAGGTGCCGGCCAGGCCGGCGTTGTAACCGAGGTAGTCAGTGGCGTCGAGCCGCGGTGCCTCGAGGTTCTGGGAGACCCTGGAGACCAGGCTGATCGGCGCCGCCACCGAGGTGCCGGAGAGCTTGCGGATCGCATCCAGCTGCCCGAAACTGATCCCGCCCTGCCCCGAGGCGATGTCCGGCTGCATGAGGCCGCCGTTGTCGTCGGTCTTGGCCTGGACCAGGACGTCGTAGAGCCCGCGGGAGTTCTGGTCGACGGTCCGGTTCAGCGCGGCCTGCGACTGGCCCTGCACCAAAACCGACAGGCACATGGCCGCGATCAAAATGGACGCGGTCAACAAAAGCACTCTGCTTCTGATGAACCTTTGGACGGCGTTCATTGGGCTCCTGAAAGCTGGATTGCGTGCGCACACCGCTGTTCGTTCCGCGCGGAAGTGTCGGCGTCCTCGGCCGGGTGTGCAAAAGTAAAGGCCGGTCTGCCGGCCACATCCGAAATTTCGGACCTAGCCATTGTACCCAGACCGGCCGCCCGTTCGTGCCCGGCCGCGGCGGTGTTGCCGCCGCAGCCGGACCACCCGGGTCTTAGTCCGCGAGGTCGACCTCGCGCACCATGTCTGCGCCAATTCCGGCCTTGATCGCTTCCAGCACCTGCTGCGGCACGGAGCTGTCGATGGTCAGGAGCGCGAGCACCTGGCCGCCCTCATCCTGCCGCGCCACCTGCATGCCGGCGATGTTTATGTTGTTCATGCCGAGGATGTGGCCGATCGTGCCGATCACGCCCGGCCGGTCCGAGTACGCCACCACCACAAGGTGCTCACTGATCGGGATTTCCACCTCGAAGCCGTTGATTCCGACGAGCTTCTGGACCTGCTTGGGGCCGGTCAGGGTGCCGGCCACCGAGATCTGGCTGCCGTCGCTCAGGGCTCCGCGCAGGGTCAGGACGTTCCGGTAGGACTCCGTGTCCGGGGTGGTGATGAGCCGGACGTTGATGCCGCGCTGCTCGGCGATCACGGGCGCGTTGACGTAGGAGACCTGCTCGGTCACGACGTCGGCAAAGATGCCCTTGAGCGCGGCCAGCTCGAGGACCTTGACGTCGAGCGAGGAGATCTCGCCGGCGACTTCCACGTCGAACTGGGTGAGCGAGGCGTGGGTCATCGCGGTGAAGATCCGGCCCAGCTTCTCGATCAGTGCGATGCCGGGGCGCACGTCCGGGGCGATGATGCCGCCGGCGACGTTCACGGCGTCGGGCACCAGCTCGCCGGCCAGGGCCTGGCGGACGGACCTGGCGACGGAGACACCGGCCTTTTCCTGGGCCTCGTCGGTGGAGGCGCCCAGGTGCGGGGTGACCACGACGTTGTCGAGCTTGAAGAACGGCAGGTCCGTGCTGGGCTCCTTGACGAAGACGTCGACGCCGGCGCCGGCAATCTCGCGGGACTCCAGCGCGGCGTAGAGCGCCTCCTCGTCCACCAGGCCGCCGCGGGCGACGTTGACGACGTAGGCGCTGCTCTTCATCTTCTTGAAGGCCTCAGCGCCCAGCATGCCGACGGTCTCGGGGGTCTTGGGCATGTGGATGGTGATGAAGTCCGCCTGGGCCAGGAGATCGTCCAGGGTCACCAGCTGCACGCCGAGCTGCGCGGCGCGGGCGGAGGTGACGTAGGGGTCGTAGGCAAGGATCTTGGTGTCGAAGCCCTTGAGCCGGGCCGCGACGAGGGCACCGATCCGGCCGAGCCCGATAATGCCGATCTTCTTCTCGAAGAGCTCCGTACCGGTGTACTTGGAGCGCTTCCACTCGCCCTCCTTGAGTGCGGCGGATGCCTGCGGGATGTGCCGGGCGAGGCTGAGGATGTGGCCGACGGTGAGTTCGGCGGCGGAGACGATGTTCGACGTCGGGGCGTTGACCACCATGACGCCGGCCTGGGTGGCGGCCTTGATGTCAACGTTGTCCAGGCCCACCCCGGCGCGGGCGATCACCTTGAGGTTCTTGGCGGCCGCGATGGCCTCGGCGTCCACCTGGGTGGCGGACCGGATCAGGATCGCGTCGACGTCGGCTATCGCGGAGAGCAGCTGGGAACGGTCGGCGCCGTCGGTCTGGCGGATTTCAAAGTCCGGGCCGAGGGCCTCGACAGTGGCGGGCGAAAGTTCCTCAGCGAGGAGTACGACAGGTTTGGTGCTTGTCACCGGTGACCTCTTTAGCTCTCTTGTATTCAGGTGGGGACTTTGGAACGTTGGTTGGCAGACGGCGGTGTCCTTTCGGCTGCTGCGCTCGTACCTCACGCAACAACGCAGCCTTCAAGGACACCACCGCCCACCATCACCGTGATCTAGCGGGCTACGGAACCTTCGGTGTAGTCGTCTTCGTTCTTGATCCAGGAGAAGAGCTTGCGCAGTTCGCGGCCGGTGGCCTCGATCGGGTGGTCCTCACCCTTCTTGCGCAGGGCCTTGAACTCGGGAGCTCCGGCGTCCTGGTCGTCGATGAAGCGCTTGGCGAAGGTGCCGTCCTGGATGTCTTTGAGGACGGCCTTCATGTTTTCCTTCACCTCGGGGGTGATCACGCGCGGGCCGGATACGTAGTCGCCGTATTCCGCGGTGTCAGAAACACTCCAGCGCTGCTTGGCGATGCCGCCCTCGACCATCAGGTCGACAATCAGCTTGAGCTCGTGCAGCACTTCGAAGTAGGCGACCTCGGGCTTGTAGCCGGCCTCGGTGAGGGTCTCGAAGCCGTACATGATCAGCTGCGAGGCGCCGCCGCACAGGACGGCCTGCTCACCGAAGAGGTCGGTTTCGGTCTCTTCGGTGAAGGTGGTCTCGATAACGCCGGCGCGGGTGCCGCC
>NZ_JBFRFD010000181.1:0-6372 GCF_052114645.1 Arthrobacter sp. 2YAF22_2 | reverse complement strand
GCATTGGATAGGGTGGGGCCATGACTTGGCTTGTTACCGGCGGTGCTGGATATATCGGATCTCACGTGGTTGCCGCATTGCGCGCGGCATCGATTCCGTCCGTGGTGGTGGACTCGCTCTCCAGCGGGCACCGGGAGTTCGTTCCGGACGACGTGCCATTTGTGCACGCGAGCATCCTCGACGACGAGCTGCTGGCCCGAACCATGCGAGACCACGCCGTGACCGGTGTGATCCACCTCGCGGGCTTCAAATACGCCGGGGTTTCGGTGCAGGAACCGTTGCTCACCTATGAGCAGAATGTGACCGGCACGGCGCAGTTGCTGAAGGCGATGGAGCTTGCCGGCGTCGAGAATCTGGTCTTCTCCTCGTCCGCGGCCACCTATGGCACCCCCAGGGTCGATATCGTCACCGAAGACACTCCAACGCAGCCCGAGTCTCCCTACGGYGAGAGCAAACTCATCGGTGAGTGGCTCATCCGCGACCAGGGCGTAGCCCGCGGCCTGCGGCACACCTCGCTGCGCTACTTCAACGTCGTCGGATCCGGCTCGCGCGAGCTCTACGACACGAGCCCGCATAATCTCTTCCCGATCGTGCTCCGGGCCTTGACGTCCGGGAAGACCCCGAGGATCAACGGCACCGACTACAACACCGCCGACGGCACCTGCGTCCGCGACTATGTCCACGTGGCCGACCTCGCTGCGTCCCACGTGGCGGCTGCGCAGGCCCTTGCCGGCGGCCGGACGTTGGAACGCGTCTACAACCTCGGTTCCGGCGACGGATTGTCCGTACGGCAGATCATGACCGCCATGGCGCAGGTCACCGGCATCGACTTCGAACCGGAAATTGGGCCCCGGCGGCCCGGAGACCCCGATCGGATCGTCGCCGACGGCACCCTGGCGGCCCGGGACCTGGACTGGAAAATGCGTCACAGCGTGGAAGACATGGTTGCCAGCGCGTATGAGGCGCAGACGCGCGCTGTAACCGCCGTCGAGGCCTAGCCGCCCGGGCGCGACGGGGCCTTAGCGCCCGACCTTCGCGCGGAGCAATCGGAGAAGTTTCTTCCCGTTTTGCGCGGCCTTCCGGGCCTGTTGATATGCGCCGTAGCGAAACTTCTTCACCGGCAGATCCCAGGTCCCCGGGTACGCGACCTCACGGCCGCCGAACGATTTCTTGAATGTAGTGAAGCCGGCCCACTTATGGTCGGGCTGGTCGGCCGGTGCGACGCCCCAGAGGTCTACGTGCTGGAGGCCCTTTTCCTTGGCGTCGGCCATCAGGGTGACGAGCAACGGAATGCCCGCGCTGAGCTTGCGGTGCGCGTCGTCCAGCGCGGCGTGGGCGTAGGTGCGGGTGTCCGCCGAGTCGTAGGCCAGGGCCGCCGCGATCGGCTCGCCTTCCAGTTCCGCGACGAAGAGCGTAGCGGCGCCGGCGGGCATCAGCGACCGAGCCACTTGGCTGAGGTACTGGTCGCTTTGGGGCTTGAACCCGTTGCGCGCCGCGGTCAGATGCAGGAACCCCAGCAGTATGGAAATCTCCGCGGGGTCCTGGCTGGACCGGAAAGTCACGCCCTTTTTATGGATGTTGCGGTAGAGGTTGCGGTTCACGGGCTTCATGTCAGACAGGACGTCCTTGAATTCCCGGTCCAGATCCACGACCCAGCTCAGCTCCGGCTGCAGGTTTGCCGGCGCAGGGAGCAATCCCCGGCTACGCAGCACGGTATCGGCGTCGGAGCGGTCAAAGCCGGCGCAGACCGGTTCCACCCTGACAAACACCGCCCCGCAACTGCGGGCCAGCCCGGTCAGGGTCTCCAGCGCCGAGTCGAAGGCGGTGAGGGAATCGGCCAGTGGCCCGTACGGCACGTAGAGCAGTTTGCCGGCCGGGTTGCTCTCCTCTACGGCTAGGAAACGCCAGCCGTCGCCAGTCTGTTCGTGGACCGTGCGGCCCAAAGCACGCTGGACGTCGGCCCAGTACGGACCCTGCAGAAAGTAATCCATGGTCAGTTCTTCATTCCAGTCGTGACGGCAAAGGCGACGGCCGGCCCCGTGGCACCGGCAACAGCGTGCACGTTAACCGGGGCCTCGGCGGCCGGCAGGAAGGCGGAAGCGCCGCGTTCCAGGTGCAGATCGCCCTTGGGGGAGTCCAGCAGCACCGCCCCGGAGACCACAATGATGACTGCGGCACCGGACTGTGCCAGCGGGACCGGCTCCGCGCCGGGTTGCAGCTCCACCCGCTGCAGCTGGAATTCCCGGAACGGCGGCCGGAACAGCTCCTGGTCCAGCATCGTGGTTTCGGCACTGAGCCGCGGTACCCCGACAGCTTCGAAGGCGATGGTGTTCAGAAGCTCCGGCACATCGACGAATTTCGGCGTCAGCCCGCCGCGGAGCACGTTGTCCGATGAGGCCATCACTTCGATGCCCAGGCCGTGCAGGTAGGCGTGCACATTGCCGGCGGGCAGGTAGACGGCCTCGCCGGGCGCGAGCGAGATTCGGTTCAGCAGCAATGAAATCAGCACGCCTGGATCCGCGGGGTACTCCTCGTTGAGCTTCACCACCGTGGTCAGTTCCGCCACGTATGAACCCATGGGCGCCCCGGAGAGGAGCGCGGCGGCGACGGCGGCCGTCGCCGCAGCGACTTCCTCGCCGCCGGCGATGAGCCGTTCGAAGGCGCACCGGAGGGCGGCCGGTTCGTCGGGCTGTGCCAAATCGTCGAGCAGCCGCGGAATGAGCGGCGGGAGCTCCAGACCGGCCAGCTCGAAGCACTCGGCAATGTGCAGGAGCACGGCCCGCGACTGTGCTGCGGGCCGGAAGCCGCACAGCGCCTCAAACTGCGTCAGGGCAAAGATCATTTCCGGTTTGTGGTTGTCGTCCTTGTAGTTGCGCGTGGCGGCGCCGCGGCCGACGCCGGCCGCCTCCTCGCGGGCGTACCCGGCCCGCGCCTGGTCCAGCGTGGGATGTACCTGCAGCGACAGCGGGCTCTCGGCGGCCAGGACCTTGAGCAGGAAGGGCAGCCGCGCCCCGAATTCGGCCACGCTCTCGCTGCCCAGGTAATGCTCGGGGTCACGGGCGATCAGCGCGTCGAGGGGCACCCTGCCGCCGGCCGTGCCAGCGGCCCCGCCGGCGTTGAGCGCCGTGGACGGGGAGTCCGGGTGGGCGCCGACCCACAGTTCGGCCTCCGGGCCGCCGGTCGCCGGCCGGTCGAGCAGCCCGGCGATGGCCGTGGTCGACCCCCACGCGTAGGGGCGGAGGACGTTCTCAAGTTCGTACACGGGGTCCCTGTCTGCTCGTGGAGAGCCGGTGGCTGGAGCTGCTGGAATGGGGTGCGGAGGTCAGGGGCTAGAGCGGGGCGCACTGTCCGTTGGTGGCCACGAGGTTGCGGATTGACTGTTCATCGCCGTTGCGCTTGAAATCGTTGAGGATCTGTTCGGTGATCGGTTCGCCCTCGGGCGTGGTGGTCACGGGGGTGAAATCAGACGACGACGGCGACGGCGACGGCTGGGTGCCGGGCCGGGTGCCCGGCACGGCGGCCGGCCGGGGACCCGCGGCGGAGAGCGGCCCGGGCGCGGCAGCCGGCTGACGGAACGAATCGCCCGACGCCCCCGCGGCCGGGGCGGGGCCGAGCAGCTTGTCCACTGCCTGGTGGATCCGGTCAAAGTCGGGAACGGTGGAGAACGAGGCGTCGAAGTCCGGCGGCCCGATGGTTAGGCGGCTCACGGGCTGGCCCTTGGACTTCATCGCCAGGTCCACGAAGCTGCCCAGCTGGCTGGCGGAGATGTTGGAATCGACCACCTTGGTGCCCGCCTTGACGATGTCCTCAAACTTCGACAGCAGGGTTGCCGGATCCAGTTGCTTGAGCATGGCCTGCTGGACGCACTGCTGGCGGGCGATACGTGCGTAATCGTCGACGAACTCGCGGGAGCGCCCGTACCAAAGAGCGTGGTAGCCGTCCAAGGTGTTGTCCCCGGCCGGGATCCAGCCCAGCGGCATGCCGTGGATGCCGTTGGCCTCGTCGATCGTCTCGCCGCTGATGGGGACCCAGCCGCCGGCCTTGATCTTGATGCCGCCCATCGCGTCGATGAGTTTGGCGAAGCCATCCATGTCCACCAAGACGTAGGCCTGCACCTTGATGCCGAGGGTGCCGGAGACCGCCTCCAGGGTGGCCTGCGCGCCCGGGTCTTCCACCCCCGGGTAGAGGTTCTTGTACTTGTCGGTGACCTCGGTGTTGATGGCGTTGATGAGGCACTCATCGCCGCAGTCGTAGCCGTCAGGGTAGATCTTCCACATCGGCGAGTCGTCGCTGAACCGGGCGTTCTGGAGGTTGCGGGGGATCGAGATGATGGCGGACTGGCCGGTCTTGGCGTCCACGCTGATCACGGACAGGCTGTCCGGCCGGCGGCCGGTCCTGTCGGCCCCGGCGTCCCCGCCCATCATCAGGAAGTTGTAGCGGCCCTCGGACGGCTCCATCGCGGGTCCGTTGGCGAAGATCGTGCCGATCGCGGTCCGGCCGACGTTGAGCAGGTACGCCGCGTAGCCCAGGCTGCCGCTGCTGAGCAGCATGGCCAGGACCAGGGTCAGGACGACGGCGGCGCGCATCCCGGTCTCGAGCAGCACCGGCCGGATCAGGCGCAGGGTGTTGAGGAACAATGCCGCCCAGCCCAGGGCGAGCGCGGTGAGCACGACGACCAGCAGGAGCGAGGTGATGGGGTTGGTAATGACGTTGATCAGGGTCGGGCGGGAGGCCGCGAGCACCACGAGGGCCACAATGAGCAGGGTCCAAACCGAGAGCGTGACACGGAGCGCGATCCGCCCCAGCCTGCGGTTGCCAGCCACCAGCTGGGCGCTGCCCGGGACCAGGAGCGTCAGCAGGATCAGCAGGAAGGCGCGCTTTGAAAGGACCCCCGGGGCCGACCCGGAGGGATAACGGACCGGATCCGTCAAGCTCCCTCGGGGCCGCGTCTTTTCCGCCGCAGCGGCGAAACCATTGCTCATGGGCTGGATCCTTACTGGCCGCTCCGTGTGGCGCTGGTTTCATCGGAGAACACGTCGGCCACCTTGCTGCGCAGGTTCGCGCCTTTCCGGGTGGCGGAGTCGTTGAGCTCATGCGCGAATTCCACCAGAGCGGACCGGAGCCGGTCCGCGAGGGCATCGGTGCCGGAGGCCAGCACCCGCACCGCGAGCAGCCCGGCGTTGCGGGCACCGGCGATGGAGACCGTGGCGACCGGCACACCGGCCGGCATCTGCACGATGGACAGGAGCGAATCCATCCCGTCCAGGGTTTTCAGCGGCACGGGTACCCCGATTACCGGCAGCGGAGTCACCGAGGCGAGCATGCCCGGCAGGTGCGCGGCGCCGCCGGCGCCGGCGATGATCACCCGCAGGCCGCGCTGATGGGCGGTTTGCCCGTAACGGATCATTTCGGTGGGCATCCGGTGGGCGGAGACGACGTCTGCCTCGAAGGGGATGCCGAATTCGGCCAGCGCTTCGGCGGCGGCCTCCATCACCGGCCAATCGGAGTCGGAGCCCATCACGAGGCCCACGATCGGGCCGTTCCCGGTGCCGGCGGCCCGGTTTGCGGATCCTGGGGCTTCGTTGCTGGGGTTCACGCGCTCTCCTCGGAGGTTTCCGGCGCGGCGCCGGCAGGTGCCCGCCCGTCCCGGATGATGTTGGCGACGACGCCGGCGCGCCGCCGGACGGAGTCGACGTCGGCGGCGGCGGCACCGACGAGGTTGACGTGGCCGATCTTGCGGCCAGGCCGCACGGCCTTGCCGTAGCAGTGGACCTTGGCGGCCGGCTCACTGGCCAAGGCTGCGGGGTAGGCGGAGAACAGGTTCTGGTTCGCGCCGCCGAGGAAGTTCTTCATGACCACGACGGGTCCGAGAAGTTCGGTGGCCCCGAGCGGCAGGTTCAGGATGGCGCGCAGGTGCTGTTCGAACTGGCTCGTAACTGACCCGTCCTGAGTCCAGTGGCCGGTGTTATGCGGGCGCATGGCGAGTTCGTTGATCAGGAAGCCGGCACCGACGCCAGGGGTTTCGAACATCTCCACGGCCATGACACCGGTGACGCCGAGCTCGTTCGCGATCCGGACCGCGGCGTCCTCCGCGGCGGCGGCGACCTCCAGCGGGATGTCCAGGGCGGGGGCGATGACTTCGTCGCAGACCCCGTCGACCTGGATGGTGTGGACCACGGGCCACGCCCGCGTTTCGCCGTCGGGGGTACGGGCGACCATCGCTGAAAGCTCACGGCTGAATTCCACCTTGGCTTCGGCCAGGAGCGGGGACATGGCCTCGAACCAGTCCGCGGCGTCCGCGGCTTCCGAAGCAGAGGCAACGATCCGCACCCCCTTGCCGTCGTAGCCGCCGCGCGGCGTCTTCAGCACGAC
>NZ_JBFRFD010000180.1:0-6382 GCF_052114645.1 Arthrobacter sp. 2YAF22_2 | reverse complement strand
GCTCGTCACCACGAGCGCGCATTTCCACCGCCAGGTCCACGGCTTTGAACCTGCGGGCGGCGTGCGGGTCCACGTCTCCGGCATCGACGTCGTCCGCGACGCGGCCGGAACGTTCCGTGTCTTGGAGGACAACGTACGCGTGCCCTCCGGCGTGAGCTACGTCCTGGAGAACCGCCGCGCGATGGCCAAGGGCCTGCCGGAGGCCTTCGGCCAGCAGCTGATCCGCCCGGTGGAGGAGTACCCCCGCCGGCTGCTGTCCGCGCTGCGCAAGACGGCACCGTCCGGCGTGGACGATCCCACCGTGGTGGTCCTGACCCCGGGCGTGTTCAACAGCGCCTACTTCGAGCACACGCTGCTGGCCGGCCTGATGGGCGTGGAACTTGTCGAGGGCCGCGACCTGATCTGCCGCGGCAACCGGGTGTACATGCGCACCACCGCCGGCGAGCAGCGCGTGGACGTGATCTACAAGCGGATCGACGACGAATTCCTGGACCCGCTGCAGTTCCGCTCCGACTCCATGCTCGGCTGCCCCGGACTGGTCAACGCCGCCCGCGCCGGCGGCGTCACGATCGCCAATGCCGTGGGCAACGGCGTCGCGGATGACAAGCTGGTGTACAGCTACGTGCCCGACTTGATCCGCTACTACCTTAATGAAGAACCCGTCATCGCCAACGTGGACACCTTCCGGCTCGAGGAAAATGAAGCCCGGGAAGAGGTCCTGGACCGGCTCGACGAACTGGTGGTCAAGCCGGTGGACGGTTCCGGCGGCAAGGGCCTCGTAATCGGCCCGGACGCGTCCAGGGACGAACTGGAGGCCCTGCGGCAGCGCATCATCGCGGACCCGCGCGGCTGGATCGCGCAGCCGGTGCTGCAGCTCTCCACCGTGCCCACGCTCAGCGGCGACAAGTTCGGCCCGCGGCACGTGGACCTGCGGCCCTTCGCCGTGAACGACGGCGATGACGTCTGGGTCCTGCCCGGCGGCCTCACCCGGGTGGCGCTCAAGGAAGGCTCACTGATCGTGAACTCCAGCCAGGGCGGCGGCTCCAAGGACACCTGGGTGCTGGCCGACTCCCCGCAGGTCCCGGTCGAAGCCGTCCCGCGGGCGGCCGTCACGGTCCGCGAACGGGTGTCCGTGTGGCCGGTGGAGAGCAATTGGCGCGACAGCCAGAAGGAACAGCAACAGCAGCAGATTTCCGAGGCGCAGGAGGTAGCCGCGAATGCTTAGCCGAATTGCCGAGTCACTGTTTTGGATCGGCCGCTATGTGGAGCGGGCCGACGGGACCGCCAGGATCCTGGACGTCCACCTCGAGCGGCTGAACCACCTGCCAATGGAAGAGCAGCGCAGCGTCGCACGGGAACTCCTCGCCGTCATGGGCGCCCGGCCGCAGTCCGAGGACTTCGGCCTGGACGAGCTGCTGCACGCCCTGGCGTACGACAAGCACAGCGCCACCTCGATCGCCGGTTCCCTCGGCGCCGCGCGTGAGAACGCCCGGCGGGCCAGGGAAACCGTGTCCTCGGGCCTCTGGGAGAGCCTGAACACCACCTACTACGGCCTGAACCAGCACCGCAAGGACGTGGTGGGCACTTACCGTTTCTGCACCTGGGTGCTGGAGCGCACCGCCATGGTCAGCGGCCTCGCGGACACCACTGTCAGCCACGACGAAAGCTGGCTGTTCCTGGTCCTGGGACGGTCGCTGGAGCGGGCCGATATGACGGCGCGTATGCTCTCCACCCGGGATGTACTCTCGGCCGGGATGTCCTGGGTGAATATGCTCCGGTGCGCCGGCGCGTACGAGTCGTTCCTGCGGACCCGCCGCGCAGCGTTCGGCGACCAGCACGCCGCGGAGTTCCTGCTGCTGGACCGGCTCTTCCCACGGTCCATCGTCTATGCCCTGCGCGACGCCGACGAATGCCTGGCCAAGCTGGACCCGTCGGCCCAGCGCGTGGGCTTCATCAACGACGCCCGCCGGATCGTCGGGCAGGCCCGCACCTTCCTCGAATTCCACCGCACCGACGACCTGATGTCCGAACTGCCGGAGCACATGGAACGCGTGCAGAAGGCCGTATCGCAGGCGTCGGACGCCATTTCCCGTAAGTACTTCAATCAGGCGGACGAACTGGCCTGGGTGGGAGAAGTTTCATGACCCGGCTCAGTATCACCCACAAGACCGCGTACAAGTACAACGGCCGCGTGACCCTTTCCTACAACGAGGCCCGGATGACGCCGCTGACGGATCCGCAGCAGGTGGTGCTGGAGTCCTCGATGAAAGTCTCTCCCGCGCAGGCAGCGATCAGCAGCTACCGCGACTACTGGGGTACCCGCGTGACGGCCTTCGACATGCAGATGCCGCATGAACACCTTGAGGTCCTGTCCACCACCACTGTGGAGGTGCACCGCGTGGAGCGGATCGCAGCGGAAGCGGACATCGTCGGTTGGGATGTGCTGTCCGCGCCGRGCACTCTCAACCAGTTCAGCGACTGGATCCCGCAGTCGCAGCTGACCGGCCCCGGCGCCGAGGTGCTGGGGATCGTGCCCGGCGTCGTCGAGGGGCTAAATCCGCACGAGGCGGCGCTGGCCGTCTTCGAATGGATGCGCGGGGAGATGAGCTACATGAAGGGCTCCACCGCCGTGACCACCAACGCCGAGGAAGCTTGGAACCAGCGCCAGGGCGTCTGCCAGGACCTCGCCCACCTCGCCATCGGGGCCCTGCGCAGTTGCGGAATCCCGGCCCGGTACGTGTCCGGCTACCTGCACCCGCGCTCGACGGCAGACCTTGGCGAGACGGTCGCCGGACAGTCCCACGCCTGGCTGGAATGGTGGGACGGCGAATGGCGCAGCTGGGACCCGACGAACCACAAGCCTGCCGGCGACTTCCATGTCACCGTGGCGCGCGGCCGGGACTATCGTGACGTGCCGCCGCTGAAGGGGATCCTGTCCGGCGGCGGCGGATCGGCGCTGTCAGTGACCGTGGAAATCACCCGGCTGGCCTGATCAGTCCGCCGGCCCCCGAGGCCGTGTCAGGGGGTGGCTGTTCCTAGCGCGCAGAACAGGCACCGGGAGGGCGGTTCCTGTGGCTTATTCGAGACCGGAACGGGTGGCGTCGTCCAGCGGCGTCCACCAGGTCAGCGGCGGAACGATCTTGAACCGGCGGCCGGTCACGGAGTCCGGCGTGATCCGGACGAAGTGTTCCTTCTTGCCGGCCTGCCACGGGAACAGCAACAGCCCCACCGTGTCCAGGACCTCTTCCTGGTTTTTCACCGCCGCGGCCTGGCCCTTGATGACCACACTCCAGGCAATGCCGGTGTCCGAATCGACGCCGTCCGCCTCGACGGCCACCGGGGTGTCGCCCGTGGCGGCCTGCAGCTTCGTGCCCTCCGCCGTGCGGAACACGAGGGTTCCGTGGTCCACCTTGTAGTTGATCGGGAAAATGTCCGGGTGGTCGTCCACCCACACGGCCATGCGGCCGACGGTGACGCTGCGCAGGAGCCTCCAGCACTCGTGGTTGTCCAGGTTCTCAACGTCATGCGGCTGGTTGGCGGCGGATTTCGGATCGGTGCTCATGGCGCCGAGCCTACGTCAGGCGACGCCGCCGGGGCTAGGGCATAACGTCCCGGCGACGTAATAATGCCGCGGGAATTCAGGTGCTATCGGCACCGATGGGGGTATTCTGGCAGCACGTCATCGGCGCGGATGTACGTCGTCGACATTGGGGACATTGAACATGAACTCAGCTGGTAACAGTCCGGACCTTGCCACGTCAGGCAGCCCCCGGATCGAAGACCTGCTCAAAGACTTTGTGTCCCGCGCCGGTGAATTGCTGCAGTCCCAGGAACGCATGGCCGGCCTGCTCGAAGCCGTCGTGGCCATCGCCGAAGACCTGAGCCTGGATGCCGTGCTCGAACGTGTCGTCCAGTCCGCCTGCCGCCTGCTGCATGCCCGCTACGGAGCCCTCGGTGTGATCGGCGACGACCATGCCCTGAGCCATTTCATCAGCATCGGAATCGAGGGCGAACTCGCCGACCGGATCGGCCCGCACCCCGTCGGCCACGGCGTGCTCGGCCTGCTGATCAGGGACCCGCGGCCGCTGCGCCTGCACGACCTGCGCAAACATCCGGAAGCCTACGGATTTCCCGAGCACCACCCGCCCATGCAGTCCTTCCTCGGCGTGCCGATCCGGGTCCGAGACACCGTCTTTGGCAATCTTTACCTGACGGAGAAGGACGACGGCGGGGACTTCAGCGACGCGGACGAGAGCCTCGCGGTCGCACTGGCCGCCGCTGCCGGCGTCGCGATCGAAAACGCCAAACTGTACGACGACTCCCGACGGCGCGCCCGCTGGCTCGAAGCCTGCATGGATGTGTCAGGCCTGATGCTCGGCAGCGACCGGGACTACACCGCCGGCGGCCTGGACCCCATCGCCGCCAGGGCACTCCAGGAGTCCGAGTCCCGGCTTGCCCTGATCGTGGCACCTGCGGTAGCCGGGCCCGGCTACCTCGTGGCGGGYGCGGCGGGGGAGCGCGGCAAGGACTTCGCTGGCATCTCGCTCGCCCTTGACTCGCCCGAACTGCAGGACGTGCTCGTCGGCGGGGAGCCGGTTGTGCTCAACGATTCCGCGGCGGTGCTGGAGGGGCACTGCAGCGCCATGGGCCAGCTCTTGGTCGTTGCTTTGAGTACGCAGGGCGCCCACCATGGCCTGTTGCTGCTCGCCCGCCACCCGGATGCGCTGCGCTACGCCCGTACCGACATCGAGATGGGCGCCGTCTTCGGCTCGCATGTGGCCCTCGCCCTGGAGCTGGCCCGCGTTCACCGGCTCCGCGAGGAACTGCTCGTGTTCACGGACCGGGACCGGATCGCCCGGGACCTGCACGACCTTGTCATCCAGAGGCTCTTCGCGGCAGGGCTGAGCGTCCAGAGCCTGACCCGGTACACCAAGGATGAGCTGGCGACAGAACGGATCAGCAACATCACGGGCGAGTTGGACGAGGCGATCCGCAGCCTGCGGGACACGATCTACTCGCTCAGGAGCGGCAGCGGCGAAACCGAACTGCTCAGCGGCAGGATCCGCCGGGTGGCGCGGAGTTCGGCCAAGTCCATTCCGTTCACCCCCCGGCTTACGCTGACCGGCCCGATAGACGCCGTCACGCCGGACAAGGCGGACAACGTCGTGGCCGTGGTTTCCGAAGGACTGAGCAACGCGATCCGGCATTCCGGTGCCGACGCCATCTCGGTCTCCGTGGCCGTCATCAAGGGCCGGGTCACGGTGGTCATCACGGACAACGGCTCCGGCTTCAACGCCACCCAGGAACGCAACGGTCTCGCCAATCTGGAGGACCGGGCCCGGATGCTCGACGGCGAGTGCACCATCACGTCCGAGCAGGATGCCGGAACCAGTGTGGAATGGTCCGTCCCGCTCTAGCGGGCGTCAGCGCGGGCTGTGCTGCCGTCCGCCGTCCGACGCCGCGCCGGCGGTCGGGGCCCCTTGGCCGGCCGGGCTGGCAATGAAGACCGCTGCCTGGGTGCGCCGTTCGAAGCCCAGCTTGGCGAGCAGCGACGAGACGTAGTTCTTTACCGTCTTTTCGGCCAGGAACATCTCGGCGGCGATCTGCCGGTTGGTCAGGCCGCCGCCGACCAGCTCCAGCACCCTGCGCTCCTGCGGGGTCAGGGCCGCGGTCCGCGGATCGACCTCTTGGGTTTCCACCATGCTCTCAACGACACTCGCGGCGAYACCGTCCTCGAAAAGGGATTCGCCTGCCGCGGCCCGCCGCAGGGCACCGATCAAGTCAGTGCCGCCGATCTCCTTCAGGATGTAGCYGGAGGCGCCGGCGAGGACAGCGCCGCGCAGGGCCTGGTCGTCGTCGAAGCTGGTGAGGATGATGCAGTTCAGGGACGGATCCACGGAACGCACGTCCCGGCAGACCTCAATACCGGTGCCATCGGGCAGTCGGGCATCCAGGACGCAGACATCCGGATGCAGTGCCGGAATCCGCCGCGTCGCCTCCACCGCTGAGCCCGAGCTGCCCACCACCAGGAAGCCCTCGCCCTCGAGGAGTTCCTGCAGCCCGCGGCGGACGAGCTCATGGTCGTCGAGGATGAACACTCGGACAACCGCCGGGTGGCCTTCGGCCGCGGTAACGCCGGCATCTGCCCAGGCAATCATGTTTCTCCCGCTGTTGTAGGTCGCTGGAACGCATTGCAGTCGTGCTAACCATTGTGGTGCCCAGACGCTCCCAATGGGGACGGGGACGGCAGATTTCTTTGTCCCGCCCAGCAATTCTTGGCCTGGGGAAGGTCCCGCCGCAAGGGTCATTGGGCCTACGGAACCGGGCCGGCCGGGCCGCGCCGTGACTTTCGGCCCTAGCACGGCGCCCCGCCGGCCGGAAG
>NZ_JBFRFD010000179.1:0-6412 GCF_052114645.1 Arthrobacter sp. 2YAF22_2 | reverse complement strand
CAACGCTGTTGCACCAGAATACGAGTGAGCCAGACCACAGTCAATCAATTTTCACCTGTAGGAAGAAGTCTGTTTACATCTCTATCTGGATTAAGATCCATCTCCGCAACAGTCGCAGTCATCCAAACGTGTGCATCCGACGCAACGCAGTTGCATCAAGCAGTACTTTTCGGTGAATGTAAACAGATCGGCATGATAGGCGTTCTGAATAAGTCTCTGGGAGGCGTCGACGCTAACATGCACCTTCGGTCCAAGGGCGGTTCACCTCGTGGGGCGCTAGGCCTTCGACCCAGTGTCTAAGTACCTCGTCCTGAAAGTGTGGCGCTGGTCCTTTCACCGCAGGCCGATGGGCGCGTCCTGGTCATGCACCTTTCTGCTCCTTCGACGATGAGATGTCTGAAGAGAGGTGCCGCGTCATGATTCCTGTTGATCCCGGGCCTGAGCCGTGCGCCGGACTCCGGCGCTCCGTGCACGCCTTGCGCCGGTGCCCGGCCAGGACACGTGCAGATCGGCACCCGTTGAGGAATGCAGGTGCGCAACAGGCAGGAGGACTTCCCGCATCCGACGGGCTGCGGCACTTCTCTGGACGGTACATCAAGCCGCCAAAAAAGGAGGGTGTGCACAATGTGCACACCCTGGGCTTCGGATCGGATCGTACTGGTGCCGGACTGGGCCGGATTGCGGAGCTTCTCGGGGGAATGGCGGATTTCCGGGGGCTGGAACCCGGTTCGAGTCCCACCTCGGGCACAAGTTCCCTGTTCAGGGGTTTTTTGGTTTTTCTTCGCGAGGACGGTGTCCACGCCCTTGCCTCTGATCTGATATTCCGAGTGTGTCGGGGTCCCGGAAGCGGTCTATTCGGTTGGCTGGGGGAGCGGCTGCCTACGGTGGTAGCGCCCCGTGGTGTCGTTGCTGGGTATTCATCCTCGTTCGTCCTTTCGTGGAGTTTTCTCGTTCACTACTTCATGGTGGCTAGGGCCGCTGACAACGTGACTCCTTGGTTATTCTTTAGATTGATCTTGGGTTGCGGCTTGCAGGTCCTGGAGGGCGAGGCGCAGCGCCAGCTCGACCTCGAGGTCGTTGCCGAGGGGAGCCGAACTCGAAGGTCGGGTTCCGGCATTGGGTCGTAGGCTCGGTGAAGGAACACGAAGCGCAACGTGGCAGTGCTGGGAGCCGGCATTRTGGGGGCCGCGATGGCCCGCAACCTTCTGCGGGCCGGACACGAGGTCCACGTGTGGAACCGGGACCAGGCCAAGACCGGCCCACTTGCCGACGCCGGAGCGCAGGTGGCCTTGTCCCCGGCCGAAGCCGTCGCTGGCGCCGACGTGATACTGACGATGCTCTACGATGCCGCCGCCGTGACCGAAGTAATCCGGCAAGCCGCCCCGGGAATCCGGCAGGGCGCAGGTTGGGTGCAGTCCACGACTGTCGGCGTGAACGATGTCGCGGCCCTGTGCAGGCGTTTCGGCGCACCGTTGGAGACTTCGAGAGGACGGGCGCTGAGCTGCTCGAACTGTTGGTGCAGTGCCATATCGACCCCTGAGGCCCGAACGTTGTTGACCAATGAGCTTATGCATTTTGCCCTTCAGGGACTTGGGGATGACCGCCCTCCATCCGCTTAGCGGATTGGGTGGTTCACCTGTCACGGTGATCTACCGTTCAGACGGGTCGACGCACTACCGTGCGGTGACCGGCATCCAGTCGCCGGGTCCAGCCGCGTGAGTCCAGATATTCCAGTAACGGAACCGCGACCCTTCGTGTTGTCCCGAGGGCCTGGCGTGCCTGGCTAGTGGTGAAGGGCTGCTCAAGGCGGGCCAGCTCGCGCATCGCAAAGGCCGGTGCCGTGGGCAGGAGTACCACTCCGTCGCGCAAGCGCAGCAGCCGCCCGGTGCGTTCGGCGGCAGCGAGCTCCCGGGCGCCCAGGCCCAGCGCGGCCAGCTCTTCGGCTTCTGGGGCTTGGAATGCGCGGGCGGTCAGCCTGCGCTCCAGTTCATCCACCGCCGGCCCGACGGCGCCAAGGTCGCGTTGGATGCCTGGGAGCCGGACGTGGCCGCTCTCCTGCTCCAGACCTGCTTCGCGAACGACCGGGTCAAGAAGCCGCTCATCGGGCAGGTTCAGCAGATCCCGGGCCGCGCCCCGGGAAAGGCCCGGGGCGAGGGGATCGCGCTCATGCAGTGTCTGGAGGGCCGTGAGCAGCCGATGCTGCCATGCTTCGAAGGCGGGAGCGTGCACCCACCAGTCGCCGAGAACCCGGACGCCGGCGGGCGCCGCGTCGTGGGCAGACAGCAACCCGAGCCGGCGCAGGTATTCTTCCTGCACGGCCCCACGGGCCGCAACTTCCGCCAGCACGTCTCCGGCGGCGTCCATGCCAGCGAGCCGCTCAGCCCAGTGGATGCCGTCACCGCGCCGCCGCAAGGCCGGCGGATCGGCGTCGAGCACTTGTGCGCCTCCCAGCACCGAGCGGGTCCCGGGGTCCCGCAGCACCAGACGGTCCCCGAGAACCAGCGGCAGGCGCCGGTCCAGGACAAGCCGGGCGTGGTCGGCACCGAAAGGACGCAGCCGGGCCGGCACGGCGGCAGTGCCGGCATGCACCATGAGCTGCTCCGGGACGTCCGTATAGGCTACGCCGGTAGTACGGTGGATGCCCAGGACGCCCGTGACGGGCCACGCGTCGGGGGTCAGCAGAGCGTCTCCGCGGCGGACGTCGGCGGCGGAAACATCGCGCAAGTTCAGTGCCACCCGGTTGACCGGCCCCAACGAGGAATACGACGTGTCGCGGCTTTGCAGTCCGCGGACCACCACTGACCGCGAACCATCGTGGCCGAGCAACTGCAGACGGTCCCCTTGGACGAGCGTTCCCGCTGCCAACGTTCCGGTCACCACGGTTCCGGCGCCCTTGATAGTAAACGAGCGGTCCACCCACAGGCGGACCCGGCCCGTGGTGGCGGGGTCGGGCACCCCGGCCAGAACGCCGTCGAGGGTGGCACGCAGTTCGGCCAGGCCGGTGCCCTCGACGGCAGACACAGCCACTGCGGGCGCATCCGCCAGGCCAGTCCCGGCCAGCTCCCTGCGGGTCCGGGCGAGGACTTCACCAATCTGCCCGGGCGCGCGATCGGTCCGGCTGATGACCACGACGCCGTACTCAATGCCCAGCGCAGCGACGGCGTCCCGGTGGTCGCTTGACTGCGCCTGCCAGCCTTCATCGGCAGCGACGACGAAGCAGACGACGGGAGCCGGTCCGATTCCGGCCAGCATGTTGCCGAGGAACCGTTCGTGGCCCGGTACGTCCACGAAGGCAACATCCCGCCCGGAAGGCAGCGTGGTCCAGGCATAGCCCAGGTCTATGGTCAGCCCGCGGCGCCGCTCTTCCTCCCAGCGGTCCGGCTCCATGCCGGTCAGCGCGCGCACCAGCGTGCTTTTGCCGCAATCGACGTGTCCGGCGGTGGCAACGACATGCACGGTTCAGCCCGCCCCGCCTGCATCCGACCCCGTGAACGTTGCCAGCGCCTGGCGCACCGCGTCGAGTATCCTGTCATCGTGCTCTTCGGGTACGCAGCGCAGATCGAGCAGGCAGGAACCGTCGTGGACGCGGGGGAGCACGGCCGGGTCGCCGGCACGCAAGAGCCCGGCAAGCGTTTCGGGGAGCCGGAGGGCCCACCCCTGCAGGGCGACGCCGGGTGCTCCGCCGCCGCCGACCCGGCCGTCGTGCGCGACGACCGGTACCCCGAGGGCCGCGGCGAGCCGGTCGGTTCGGTTCCGCAACCAGTCCGGGTCCGCGTGCAGGGCCCGGACGACCGGCGGTGCTTCGCCCGCGACCGTAGCTTCCAGCGCCGCGAGGGCAAGTTTGTCGGCCCGCACCGCTCGGGCAAGCGGGTGGCGTGCCAGCCGGGAGATGATCTCCGTCCGGCCGAGCAGTAAACCGGCCTGGGGTCCGCCCAGCAGTTTGTCGCCGCTGGCAATGACGACGTCGGCCCCGCTGGCCAGCGCGGTGGCTGCGTCCGGTTCTTCGGGAAGGTGCGGATCGGGCGCCAGCAGTCCGCTGCCGAGATCGGCCACGAGGGCAACTCCGTGCGCCGCGGCCAGCGGGCTTAGTTCGTCCAGTGGAACAGCGGAGGTGAATCCGTCCACCCGGAAGTTGCTCGGGTGGACCTTAAGTACGCAGCCGGTGGCCGGTCCGAGGGCGTCGGCGTAGTCCCGCAGGTGCGTCCGGTTGGTCGTGCCCACCTCGCGCAGCGTCGCACCCGTTGATTCGATCAGGTCCGGTAACCGGAAGCCGGCACCGATCTCAACCAGTTCGCCGCGGCTCACCACCACCTCCCGGCCGGCGGCGAGGGCCGTGGTGGCCAGCACTAGCGCCGCAGCCCCGTTGTTGACCACCAGCGCGTCCTCGGCAGCGGGACAGGCGGCGAGCAATGCAGCCCGGGCACCGGCGCCGCGGCGGGCGCGGCTGCCGGTTACCAGATCGAGCTCCACGTCGACGTAGCCGCTGGCTGCGACAAGTGCTTCAACCGCGGCCGCAGACAGCGGGGCGCGGCCGAGGTTGGTGTGGACGACCACGCCGGTTGCGTTGAGCACCGGGCGCAGGGTGGTCGCCGTGCGGGCAGCGACGGCGGCCAGCAGGGCCGATTCCACCTGGCCGGGATCGAGGTCGCCGCGCCGCGCCTGCTCCTGGGTTTGCCGGACGAGTTCGCGGATGAGCCGTGCACTCAGGCGATTCCGGGCCGCGCAGACGGCCGGCAGCGCCAGCAGATCGTCGGTGCGCGGAATTAGCCGGCGGGGATCGACCTGGTCCACAGTCCCTCTTCCTTCCGCGGCAGTGCATGCCGGTGGTTGGCGGAGGCGGACGGGAATCGAACCCGCCAGGCCGAGATACTCAGCCTCACCGGTTTTGAAGACCGGGGGGCCCACCAGGACCCGGACGCCACCGGGATCAATGTAGCAGATCGCACACGGGGGTAACCTAGGGGAGTGAACGAGACCGAGACGTCCATTCCGCCACTTAACAACGACGGCGTCGGCCCAGTCCGGCTCACCGCCTATGCCCACGGTGGTGGCTGCGCCTGCAAGATTCCGCCCGGCGAGCTCGAAGAAGCGGTGCGCGGCCTCACCGGCCAGCCGGGCGCGGACGTGCTGGTTGGTCTTGACAGCGGCGACGACGCAGCAGCCGTCCTGGTGCGCGGCGATCTGGCGGTGCTGTCCACGGCCGACTTCTTCACTCCCGTGGTTGACGATGCCTTTGACTGGGGCCGGATCGCTGCCGCGAATGCGCTTTCGGACATTTACGCGATGGGCGGCCGCCCGATCATGGCGATCAACCTCGTCGGCTGGCCCCGCGGCGTGCTGCCACTGGAGTTGATGACTGAAGTCCTACGCGGCGGCCTGAGCGTCGCCTCGGAGGCGGCGTGCCCGGTGATCGGCGGCCATTCGATTGACGATCCGGAGCCGAAGTATGGCATGGCGGTTACCGGCGTCGCCCATCCCGACCGGTTGCTGCGCAACGACGCCGCCCAGCCCGGGCTGCCGCTCACGCTCACCAAGCCGATCGGCGTCGGGCTGCTCAATAACCGGCACAAGCAGACCGGTGAAGTGTTCGCGGAAGCGGTAGCGACGATGACGCGCCTGAACCGCGACGCCGCCGAGTCAGCGGTGGCGGCCGGCGTGCGTGCGGCCACGGACGTGACGGGCTTCGGCCTGCTGGGGCACCTCTACAAAATGTGCCGCGCCTCCGGGGTGGGGGCAGTAATCGACCGGGAAGCGGTGCCAGTCGTCGACGGCGCCCTGGAGGCGCTGCGGGATGGCTTTGTCTCCGGCGGGACGCGTCGGAACCTCGATTGGGTGCGGCCGCACCTACGGGCCGCCGCCGGCGTCACCGAAGACGATTTGCTCCTGCTGGCCGATGCACAGACCTCCGGCGGCCTGCTCGTCGTCGGTGAGGTGCCCGGCTATCCGGTAATCGGACACACCGTCGTCGGCCAAGGCACCGAGATCCGCTGAACCCGATCCACTAAGCCACGGCAGAGCCGTCAGCCGGCAGTAGTGATCGAATCGCTGGTGATGCCGGCAGCGCGGCGGGCGGCGAGACGGTTCTTCTGCGGTTCGATCGTGTACCGCGGGTCCCGAGCCGAGGAAAGGCCGGCCTCGAACACGCCGAACCGGGTCAACGCCGAGGCGGCCAGCAGCGCCAGCCCCGAAGCCACGGCCACCGCCCGGTGGCGTCCGCCCAGCAGCGTCCCCAAACCACCGGCGGCCGCCAGCCGCTCGCTCCATTTCAGCATGACACCTGCCTTGCCCTKGTGCAGGGGCTCGGCCACCACCGGGTCCATCCGGTGCTCCATTACCCGCATGGCAACCACGTCACCCATCACGCCCAGCACAGCAAGTTTTCGGGCCGGACCCGCCTCCTGTACCGGAGTGG
>NZ_JBFRFD010000178.1:0-6432 GCF_052114645.1 Arthrobacter sp. 2YAF22_2 | reverse complement strand
GTGCCCAGCAGGACCGCTGTCAGCAGCAGTGTGACGCGTGCTTTCCCGGTGTTCATGGCGCACCCTCTCAATCTGGCCGTGCTTGATCTGGATGTTGCGGTCAAAGTGAAGCAACCTGATTCAATTCTGCCCCCGCCGCGGCCAAATAGCGCCGGGTGCGACGGCGGCCATCCTGGCGGGGTGCTAAGCGGCAGAGCGCGGCGGTACCTGAGGCTGCCCGGTTTTTCCCACTTCCTACTTGGTCAAGGCCCCGGCCACTCGCAACTGCCCTTGGGCGCGTACTCGGCGATGCCTGCGCCCCTACCCGTCTTTCGCAGCTCGACAAATCGGGTAGTTGACTTGCTTGTTGCCACCCGGGCACCGTGTCACGGTGGCCTTGAGGGCCGGATCGAACAGCGGTTTCTTCGTGCACTGTTCTGTCGCATTTTTGGCTCTCGAATGCGCGATTTGAATCGAATTGCCTGGGGAAATCGGAGAACATCGTGGATAACGCACCGGGAGCAGCACTCTCAATATCGGTTCAATTGTTTGGTTCGCTGGAAATCCGGCGGGTGGGGCAGGCCCTCACTGCCGCGGATTTGGGCGGGTGCAAGCCGCGCCACATTCTTGAGGTCCTGCTGCTGAACCTGGGCACGCCTGTCTCCAAGACCCGGCTGGTCGAGATCCTCTGGGGGCCGAGCGCAAGCGACGGGGCGGTGGCGACGCTCGAGAGCTACGTCAGCGGCATCCGCCGCGCAATCCAGCCGGGGCAGACCAAGACGGGGCCGCTCCGGACTGCCAACAGCGGCTACGTGTTAGAACCACAGCTCGTGGAACTGGACCTCTCACGCTTCCGTGCGTTGCTCGGCGCGGCGCGCCTTGCCTCACCTGCCGATGCCTATCCGCTGCTGATCGAGGCTCTAGAGCTCTCGGCTGAACCCCTGCTCGGCTTCGAACTCGTCGCGGACTGGGCCGACGAGGCCCGTACCCGCCACGCCGCCGAGCGGGTCGCGGCGATGATTTCAGCGGCCGAGGCGGCGACCTTCCTTGAACGGCTTGATGACGCGATCCGCTGGTCCCAGGCGGCAGTCCGGGCGGAGCCGCTGAATGAGAGGGCGTGGACGGTGCTGGTCACAGCGTATGAGCTGGCCGGTCTGCCCGCCGAGGGGCTGTCCGCCTACGACCGCTGCCGCCGCCTCTTTGACCGAGACCTGGCCTGCTCGCCGGGACCGGCCCTCCAAGCGGCGCATCTGCGGCTGCTGCGGCAGCGCGCGGAGGCGAACGCGGAACTCTCCGAGGCCCTCGCGGCCCTGCTCTGCCTCGGTGAACGGCTGCAGCCAGCCGGTCCGGAGCGGCTGGCGGCTGACGACAGGCTGCACGAGAATGCCGGCCGAGTCCTGGATTCCTTCCTGCAGCGGGCCCGCGCGGCGGTGTGACGGCGGCGGAACCTCACGGCGCCGCCGGTGTGTGAGGCGCGAGCAACTGCCGGCCCCGCGGACGGGGACGGGACTTTCGGGAGGGGTGGAGCATGGGAATTGATGTCGGCGGGTTCACCCCGCTGGAAGAGACCGCGCTCTTGACGTTGTACGCCCGGGCACTCGATAGCCGTTCGCGGCAGCCGATTCTGGGGGACACCCGCGCCGCCGAGGTTGTCGCCGGCATCGACTATGACTTCGCCGGCCTGGGGGTGGTGACCAGTGTGGTTTGTCAGGAAGCGTTGCGGACCAAGATGCTCGATGACCGGGTCCGGGCGTTCACAGCCGATCACCCGGACGCCGTCGTGGTGGACCTCGGAGCCGGTCTGGACGACGGCATGTCACGGGTGCGGCCGCCGGCGTCGATCGACTGGTACAGCATTGACTTTCCCGCGGTTATCGCCGTGCGCGACGCCGTCCTGCCGCCGAATGCCCGGGCGCACTCGGTGGCGGCAACGCTCGCCGATGGGCGGTGGCCGGACACGATCCCGTCGCAGCGCCCGGCGCTGCTGATCGCCAACGGGTTGTTGGCGTTCCTCAGCGAGGCGGAGATTACCTCGCTGCTGAAACGGATGACCGGCCATTTCCAGTCGGGTGAACTGGCTTTCAACGATTACGGCCGCATTGGCTGGGCAAGCAGGATCGCCGTCAGGATTGCTCCGCAGCGGATGTTCAACGCCGTCGCCAGTCAGTGGAGCGGCTATCCCGGCTTCAAGGATGCACACCAGCCCGAGAGGTGGGACCAGCAGCTGAAACTGGTCGAGGAGACGAGCCTGGCCCACGCCCCCGAGGTGGAGCTGTTCCCGACGTGGCTACGGTTGGCGACCAGGATTTCCGGGCGCATCCCCAGCATGGCCCGAAAGGCCCGGATCCTGCGCTACAGCTTCCAGGGCCGGTCCTAGGGCCGGCGCCTGCCTATTCGAACCGGGACGGGTCGCCCATGCCGTGACGGACCACCTCGGCGACGCCGCTTGAGTAGTCGATCACCGTCGTCGGCTCCGCTCCGCAGTCGCCGGAATCGATGACGGCGTCCACCACGTGGTCCAGCCGTTCCTTGATTTCCCAACCCTGGGTGAGGGGCTCCTCCTCGTCCGGCAGCAGCAGCGTGCTGGAGAGCAGCGGCTCGCCAAGTTCGGCCAGGAGCGCCTGCACCACTTTGTGGTCCGGAATCCGGACGCCGACCGTCTTCTTCTTCGGGTGCAGCAGCCGCCGCGGCACCTCCTTGGTGGCCGGCAGGATGAAGGTGTAGCTGCCCGGAGTGACGGCCTTGATGCTGCGGAAGACGTCGTTGTYGATCTGCACAAACTGGCCGAGTTGTGCGAAGTCCTTGCAGACCAGCGTGAAGTGGTGCTTGTCGCTAAGGTGCCGGATGCTGCGGATCCTGTCGAGCGCGTCCTTGTTTCCCAGCTGGGCGCCGAGGGCGTAGCAGGAGTCGGTGGGGTACGCGATCAAGCCGCCGGACTTTAGCAACTCCACCACCTGGGTGATGGAGCGGTGCTGGGGGTTGTCGGGGTGCACATCGAAGAATCTCGCCATGGCACGAGCTTACGCCCGGCGCGCCGCGCTTCGGGCGCGGCGGCTGCGGGCCAGCGAGGCGATTGGCGGCCACTCCCGGGCCGTCCGGCCCGGTGGTCAGGCCGGAAGTCGGGATGCGGCCAGGGACACGAACATCAGTGCCATCAGAGCCGCACCGGCGAGTTCCTGGAACGCGCTCCGGCTGCCACCCGGCGCGCGGGAGAGCAGCTGCCGGATCAACCTCACACTCCACAGGATCGCGGCGAACCCGAAGAACGCCGCCAGCAGGGAGGGCAAAACGACCGCTCCGGCGGTTGCCAGTTCCGGCAGCAGGGCCGCCGTCGGGGCGGCCGCAAAGTGATGCGGCGCCACGACGGCGGCCGCGCTAGAGCGGGCAGGGACCGGGTTCGCGCCGGACGTCGCCCCGGCCAGCAGCATGTACGCCATGGCGGCCATTGTCAGCGCGTGGTACAGCAATGTTCCGCGGCCGGTACCCCGGCCGGTATCCCCGGCGCGGCGGCGTCCCGCGGGCAAAGAAGCGGGCTGGGACGTCGGACGCCGGGACGAAGCCCGGAGGACAAACCACCACGCGGCCAGCAGGAAGATCAGGATCTGCGGCAGAACGGGGACCGTCCATGACGGGTGCAGCATCAGAGCCAGGGACGTCAGCATCAATGCGTTGAGTCCCCGGTCGATCCGGAATGCCGGCGGGTACGACGGGGACGGCCAGACCGCCGCCAAGAAGGCGGCGACGGCCGCGGCGAGCAGCACGGCTGAGGCGGCCCAACGGAAGGCCTCGTTTCCGAGCATGGGTTCCATCTCACAGCGTTTCGTCGTGGTGGATTCGTTGGTCCAGTTGCCGCAGCGGTTCCCCGCTGCCGCTCCACTGCTTGGCGATGATCTCCGCGGCGATGGACACCGCTGTCTCCTCGGGGGTCCGGGCGCCGAGGTCCAGGCCCACGGGGCTGTGCAGCCGGGACAGTGCGGCCGCGTCCAGTCCTTCCTCGCGCAGCCGCCTGATCCGGTCCTCGTGGGTGCGGCGTGAACCCATGGCCCCGACAAACGCCAGCGGACTGCCGCGCAGGGCGACCTTCAACAGGGGTATGTCGAACTTAGGGTCGTGGGTGAGGACGCAGATCACGGTCCGTTCGTCCACCAGCCCGTGCTCCTGCTGCCCGGCAAGATAGCGGTGCGGCCATTCGTTGACCACCTCGGCGGCCTCGGGGAACCTTGCCGGCGTGGCGAAGACGGCGCGGGCGTCGCAGACGGTTACCCGGTAGCCCAGGAAGCTGCCGAGCCGCGCCAGGGCCGCGGCGAAGTCGATGGCGCCGAAGATGAGCATCCGCGGCGGCGGGGCGTAACTGGTGAAAAAGACCCGCATCCCGCTGTCCAGCCGTTCTCCGTCGGGGCCGTAGCTCAGGATGCCGGTCCGGCCGGCGGCCAGATAGCCCTGGGTGTCGTCGCCGACGGCGAGGTTGGCCCGCTCGGACCCCAGGCTGCCTTCGAAGCCGTCCGGGCGCACCACCAGGTGCCGCCCCAGCCAGCTGCTGTCAGGGTGCTCGATCACCGTGGCCACCCCCACGCGCTTGTCGTCGGCGATGTCCTGCCGGACGGCGTCGAGCTCCGCGAACCGCTCCCGCGAGACCGGCTCGACGAAGATATCGATGATGCCGCCGCAGGTGAGGCCGACGGCGAACGCGTCGTCGTCGCTGATCCCGTACCGAACCAGCACCGGGACGCCGTCCTCCTTGACCTGGGTGGCCAGTTCGTAGACGGCACCCTCGACGCAGCCGCCGGAAACCGAGCCCACGGCTTCGCCGCCGGCGGTGACGAGCATCGATGCCCCCGGCAGCCGGGGCGCGGATCTGAACGTGTTCACGACGGTGGCCAGGCCGGCGGTGCTGCCCTGCCGCCAGCCCGGCATGATGGCCGCCAGGACGTCGCGCATGGGCCCGCCCTAGAGCCTTCCGCAGAGCCGGAGCATCCGGAACGCCGACCGCCGGCCCGCCCAGTAGGAGAGGCAGGCCACCGCTGCGACCAGGCCGACGACCTTGCCGGGGCTGGAGAGCTGGTCGACGGCGACGCCCCTGGCGAGGCTGAAGACATCCAGATTGCTCGACGGGGTCGGGACCCGGGTCGACGGGGCAGCGGTCGGCGATGCCGACGGCGTGCCGGTGCCCGTTGTTGCGGGCACGGGTGCGGCGACCGCTGGCGCCGGTTCGGGCGGCGCCGGTTCCCCTGCCGCATCGACCGCCCCGTCCACGGCCGGCGCTGGGGGTTCGGCCAGCATGGACTGCAGATTGTCTGCGAAGAGTCCCATCATCTGCTCGGTGACGCTGCCGATCACGCTCTTGCCCATCGCGGCCGCCTTGCCGGACAGTGCCAAGTCGGCACTGACGGTTCCCTTTGTCGTGGTTCCGTCCTCGGTGAGGGCCATTGTGACCGTGGCTTCCGCGGTGCCCTGGCCGCGGGTTTCCTGGGCCTTGCCGCCCAGCACGGCCCGGTGCTCCGCTGGGTCGCGCTCCAGGACGTTGAGCAGGCCCTTGTACTGCATGTTTACCGGGCCCAGCTTGACGGTCATGCCCACCTGATAGGCATCCTCGGATAGCTTGTTCAGGATCCGGGCGCCCGGAAGGCAGCCAGCCACACGTTCGAAGTCCATCAGGGTGTCCCAGACCGTGCCGATCGGGGCGACCACCGCGAAACTGCTGTCTATCTGCATTAGCTGCTCCCTTGACTTGAGGTGTTTTGTCGTCCAGCTGCTTGTCTTCCGGCCGCTTGTCTGCCAGCGGTCTGCCGTCCAGCTGCGGGCCTTCCGGCTGCTCCGGCTGCGTACGGGCCGCCGCCGCGGACGGCGGCGGCCACCTCCGCCAGCGCCGTGTAGCTGTGTCCGCTCACGAAGGCGTCGCAGTAGGGCAGCGCAGCGGCGATGCCGCCGGCCAGCGGCTGATAGCCCGGCGCGGCCTTGCGCGGATTCACCCAGACCACCCGGTGCGCGAGCCTGCGCAGCCGGGCCATCTGGGCCGCGACTTGTTCCGGGTCCTCCTGCGCCCAGCCGTCGGAGAAGATCACCACGACGGCGCCCCGGGCGAGTCCTCGGCGGCCGTGTTCGTCCACGAAGCGCCGCAGGCTCTCGGCGATCCTGGTGCCGCTGGCCCAGTCCGGTGCGGTGGCGGCGGCCCGGGCGAGTGCCAGATCCGGATTGCGCTGGGCCAGCTGCTTGGTCAGGCGCGTCAGCCGGGTGGAGAACACGAAGGCCTCCGCCCCGGCGGTGGTGACGGCGCCCTGCAGGAGCGCCAGGAAGATCCGCGAATAGGGGTCCATCGAGCCGGAGACGTCGCACAAGAGCACCAGCTTGCGCCGTTGCACTTGGCGTTCGGCGTAGCGGAGCGTGGCAACGTCAGAGCCGGRGCGTCGGGCGGCCCGCACGGTGGCCCGGACGTCCAGCCGCGCGCTGCTGTGG
>NZ_JBFRFD010000177.1:0-6436 GCF_052114645.1 Arthrobacter sp. 2YAF22_2 | reverse complement strand
CCCTGGGCATGTACCTCGTGGGCGTCGGCGAGCTCATCACCCCCACCCCGAAGGAAGTCCTGCGCCAGGCGAAGCTGGTGGGCCAGGCGATATCCGCGAAGGTCCACCCCGACGGCGTGCCCTCGCTGTTGTCCGGCGGCTTGGCCCTGCCGGCCTAGGAGCCTAAGCCCGGCGGGGCCGCCCGGCCGGCGTCTGCCCCGCCCTCGTCGGAACCGCCCCCGCGCTCGACCGAACCGTCGTCGTCACCGGAACCGTCCCCGATACCGTCGTTGAGACGCCGCTTCGCCGTCAGGCCCAGGGCCACCAGGATGCCCACGGCCACGGCGACGAAGAGCACGATGCTCCACGGGAACGGCTGGGAAACGTCAGGTGCGGGTGAAGACGCAATAGTGGTGCCCGGTTCGGCGGTGCCGAGCGTCGGGACCGTACCGGGCGCTGTTCCCGCCGCGGCGGAGCCTCCGCCGGCCGCCGTGGCGGTGAAGCTGAAGGTGCCCTCGATCGGGTGGCCGTCGGCGCTGACCACCCGCCACTGCACCGTGAAGAGTCCGGCCGGCGCCCCCGTCCGCAGCTTCTGCGAGACGACGTTGTCCACGATCTGCACCCCGCCGTCGGCCCAGTCGGTGCCGGCGGCGTCGCTGACCTTGAGCTGGGTGCCGAGCGTTAGCGGATGGTTGCTGAGTGTGAGAGTCACAGCGTCCGGCGGGGTGGGCACCGTCGCGCCGGCGGCGGGACTGGTCGACTCCACCGCGTCGTGGGCGGACGCCGGGCCGGCTCCCAGGAGGGCGACAGCCAGCAGGACTGACAGCACGGTGATCAGGCCCAGCAGGGAGCCCGGAAGTTGTCTGACGATACGCATTGCTGGCCTGCTCCTAGTGTTGGCTTCCTTACAGACTAGGCGAATTTGGCGGGTGGGCGCCGTCACGCCCAATAGGATTTACCTAACACCCCATTTCCCTCCCGGAGGACCAATGCTTAAGCAGGGCTCTGCACTCGACCGGTATTTTAAGATCTCCGAGCGAGGATCGAACTTCTCCCGCGAGATCCGTGGCGGGTTCGCCACGTTCTTCGCGATGAGCTACATCGTGGTGCTGAACCCGCTGATCCTGGGCGGCCCCGACTCCTCCGGCGCCACGCTCGGCTTCCCGGCGGTCGCGGCTGCCACGGCATTCGTCGCCGGCATCCTCACCATCCTGATGGGAGCCTGGGCCAAGCACCCCTTCGCACTGGCCACCGGCTTGGGCGTCAACGCCTTCGCCGCCGTCACCGTGGCCACCAACCCGGGACTGACCTGGCCGGACATGATGGGCCTGATCATGCTCTCCGGCGTCACCATGCTGATTCTGGTGCTGACCGGGTTCCGCACCGCGGTGTTCAGGGCCGTCCCGGACGGGCTGAAAACAGCAATCGTCGTCGGCATCGGCCTGTTCATTGCGCTGATCGGACTGGTCAACGCCGGCTTCGTGCGGCGCATCCCCGATGTCGCCGGTACCACAGTCCCGGTCGGCCTTGGCTTCGACGGCAAGCTCCTGGGCTGGCCCACCCTGGTGTTCGTCTTCGGCCTGGTCCTGACCATCGCGCTGGTGGTCCGCAAGGTCAAGGGCGCCATCCTGATCGGCATCATCACCTCGACCGTCCTGTCCGTGATCCTGGAATTCACCTTGCACATCGGCCCCAGCGTCCAGCCGGGCAAGCCGTTCAACCCGCAGGGCTGGTCACTGGTGGCACCCAAGTTCACCGACTGGGCCGCCCCGGACCTGTCCCTGATCGGCAAGGCCAACCCCTTCGGCGCCTTTGAGCACCTCGGCGTGGTGGCCGCAGCGCTGCTGGCCTTCGTGATCCTGCTGAGCATCTTCTTTGACGCCATGGGCACCATGGTGGGCCTCGCCACTGAAGCCGGCACCATCGACAAGGACGGCAACATCCCCAACGTGGACCGCGTGCTCCAGATCGACGCCATTGGCGCGATCGCGGGCGGCGGCGCGTCCGTCTCCTCCAACCAGATCTTCGTCGAATCCGGCGCCGGCATCGGCGAGGGCGCCCGGACGGGCCTCGCCTCGATCGTCACCGGCCTGCTGCTGCTGGTCGCGATGTTCTTCACCCCGCTGATCAACCTGGTCCCGTTCGAAGCCGTTGCGCCCGCGCTCGTCGTTGTGGGATTCATGATGGTGTCCCAGGTCGGCAAGATCGACTGGCAGGACTGGGGCATCGCGATCCCGGCGTTCCTGACCTTCACCCTGATGCCGTTCACGTACTCGATCGCCAACGGCCTCGGCGCCGGATTCATCTCCTTTGCGCTGATCCGGATCTTCCAGGGCCGTGCCCGCGAGGTGCACCCGCTGATGTGGGCCGTGGCGGCCGCGTTCCTGCTGTTCTTCGGCATCGGCCCGATCGAGGCCGTCCTCGGGGTGAAGTAGTCCCGGGCCTCCGCCCGCGCGTCCCGCCGAGGTGGCAGCTCGCGGCAGTGTTTTCCGAGAACATTGCCGCGACCTGCCATCCCGGCGCTGTTTAACGGCAGCATCCGGGATTCTGGACACCCCGACGGCGGTGCTGCTGGTTTTACGGTCCGGGCTGCGGTGAGCTAGGGACATGCCAAAGCCCGCCCACACCGCCGACGTCCCGCCGCAGTCCTGGACCGGACGGTTCGACGGCGACGGCGCCGAACACCGCCGCTGGTGGCAGGCCGTAACGCCGTATGCGCCGCAGCCGGTTCCCCGTCAGCTCCCCCCGGCCCCAGGCGGTGCCCGGCCCGCCGTCATCCTCGGATTCGGCAGCGACGCCGGGGTCCGCCGCAACAAGGGCCGGACGGGGGCGGCGGCCGGCCCTGCCGCCATCCGTGCCGCACTTGGACCGCTCGCGTTCCACCTGGACCGGGAGGTCCACGACGCCGGCGATGTCACCGTGGCCGGCGACGCGCTCGAGGCCGGGCAGGCACGTGCCGGGCTGGCCATCACCGGGTTGCTCGACGCCGGAGCCCTGCCGGTGGTTCTCGGCGGCGGCCACGAGACCGCCTACGCCAGCTACCTTGGGCTGGCCGGTTCCGCCGCGGTCCGTGACGGCCTGCGCGTCGGCGTGCTGAACCTGGACGCCCACTTCGACCTCCGCGACGAACCGGTGCCCAGCTCCGGCACCCCGTTCCTGCAAATGGCCCGGGCCGAAGCGGCCGCGGGCCGGGAACTGCAGTACGCCGTCGTCGGGATCTCCGAGCCCAACAACACCGGCGCACTGTTCGGGACCGCGGCGGAGCTGGGCGTGAACTACCTGCTGGACGAGGATTGTTCGGCAGAGGCGGCGCAGGCCTTCGTGGCGGCGTTCCTGGCCCGGGTGGACGCGCTGTATCTGACGATCGACCTGGACGTGCTGCCGGCGTCGGTGGCGCCGGGCGTGAGCGCCCCGGCCGCCTACGGCGTCCCGCTGCCGGTGATCAGCGCCGTCTGCCGTCAGGTGGCCGCGAGCGGAAAGCTGTTGCAGCTGGATGTCGCGGAGCTGAATCCGGAGTTCGACGTCGACGGCCGCACCGCGAGGGTGGCTGCACGGCTGATCAATACGCTGCTGCGGTAGTCGGCGCCGGGGCTCCCGCCGCGGCCTGGGCCAGCACGCTGGTCACGAAGCGCAGGATCTCCTCGCCCGCCAGGATCCCGGTGGCCGCCGTGACGGTCAGGTTTGACCGGCTGTACGCGTCGCTGTCGAGTTCCCCGTGTGCCGGCCGGATCGCGATGTCCGCCAGCTCGAGAATCCCCGCATCCAAGCGGGAGTCGCCCGCTGCCACCAGGAGACCTGCCCCGCACCGCTGCCGGATCTCCGCCGCTGCCGCTTCCTTGGTGATCGGGGACGGCACACAGTAGAGCTTTCGCCCCTGCAGGGACGTCGTCCAGCCGCGGGCGGCGCACCAGGCGTCGAGTTCCGCCAGGTACCCGTCCGGGAGCGCCTGCCGGTCAACGATCGAGTAGGCGAAGACGTCTTCGGCGGTCCGGACCCGCAGAATCGCAGGCACCGCCGCGGGCCCCGCGAGGTGCCCCAGCACGTCGTCCAGCGGCGCGCAGGCCGAGCCCAGGGACCGCTGAATGTGGCGGGACCAGTCGCGGTCCGGCTCGCCGTCGTGCAGGAGCACGGCACCGTTCGTCGTCACGGCGTACCCTCGGCCGAAGCCGGGCAGCCGCACGCGGGAGAACTGGGCCCGGGTACGGGTGGTGACCGGCACGAACACGCTCCGCTGCACGATCCCCTCCAGCAGTTCCTCGGCGGCCCGGGTCATGAAGGACAGCGGGGCGGCGTCGTAGACCTCGGCGACCACCAGTCGGGGGGCCAGATGGTCGCTGCCGCCGAGCGCCATGGAGTTGGCCGAGTAAATCAAGGTCCGGTCCAGGTCGCTGGCCACCATCACCGGGGCTGTGCGCGAGTGGGTGTTCATACGTCCACCACGGCCTTGCCGTCGGCGCCGGTGGCTCCCGGGGTGTACAGCGGATGGATCAGGCCGACGCAGCTGTACGCCAGCCCCGGAACCTCCAGCACCTCGACGCCGCGCTGCTCGGCCAGGTGCAGCACGTGGRCGATGTCACCGAGCGCGTCCGGACGCACCAGCACCTTCCACGGCACCCGCCGCAAGAGCACCCGGGTGGTCTCCCCGACGCCGGGTTTGACCAGGTTCACGTTGTTGATGCCGAAGCGCCTGCTGATGTCTTCGACGGCGGACCAGCCCGCCCAGTCCGCCTCGGGCAGCTCCTCAACCCGGGTTGGTGTGGAGACCGCCGCCGTCAAGACCTCGTCCCGAACGGCGGGGAACTGCGCGGTGACGGTGTCCAGGAAGTGGTTTGAGACGTCGCTGCCGGCAAGTTCCGCGTAGAATTTGGCGCCATGGAAATCGCCGGGGCGGATCAGCTCCTTGTTGTAGACGGTGCGGGAGACGAGCCCGGAGACGGTCGAGTTGAGACAGGCCGACGGAACCAGGTAGTCCTCCCTCGTCCCGAAGATCCGCACGCAGTGTCCCGGATCCGCGAGGACCGCGAGGTCCGGCCGGAAGTCCGGCCCGTCGGTCTGGCGGAAGAGCTCGACGGCGGCGGCGAGTTCGCGGGCGATGGCCCCCTTCCCGGTCCAGCCGTCGACGAACATAACGTCTTCCGGCCGGTGCCGGGCGGCAAGGTAGCCGAGGGCGCTCTGGTCGATGCCGAGCCCGCGGACAATGCTGATGGCATAGTGCGGCAGCTCCAGGCCGTGGACTTCCCAGGCCCACCGCTTCATCAGGATTCCCACCGGGGTTCCGGCCCGTGCCAGGGACACCAGCACGGGCGTGTTGCCCCGCAGCTTCAGGACCTGCTCGGTGAGGGTTCCGGCGGCGTGCGCGATCCGGCCGGCGGAGCTCTCCAGCGCCGCCTGGAAGAGGGCGCCGTACTCGGGTGAGGGCTCGAATTCCTGCGGCAACGACTCGGCGTAGCTGGCCTTGCCGGACTGGATGGCGGCTTCGCGTTGGGCCTTCGGTGCCTCCAGTTGCGCGAAGCTCAGATCCTTCAGCAGCCACTGCACGTCCGCCGGCGGATAGGACCCGAAAGCGGGGCCGCGCAGCGGCGTCGGGAAGGGGGCCTGGCCCGGCAGCAGGACCAGCCGGACGTCCGCCGTGCTGTCCGCGACGGCGTCGGCGATCTTGCCCGGGGCCAGGAGTCCGGCGGACGGAGTGCCGGGCTCGGCCATGATCAGCACCGTCTCGAAGCGCTCCTCGGGGTGCATGAAGTTGTAGGCGAACCGAGGCCCGGGGCCGTCCGGCGACTCGTCGCCGCCGCCGAACGCGATGGCGGAGCGGACGGCGTAACCCGGTTCATCCAACGCGGCGATCGGGGACCGGGTACTGGTGGAATGGCGGATTTCAAGGTCGGGGCGCAGCTCCTGGAGCCGCGCGGAGACCGCCAGCGGAAGCGCCATGAATTCCTCGGTCGCCAGGACCAGGACCCGGGTTCCCGCCACGGCGGTGCCGAGGGACGGCGCGAGGGCCGCCGCGATCGCCGCCGCCTGCTCCGGATCCGGACGCCCGGCAACGCCGAATCGGGCGCTCCGGATGGGCGGGACGACGCCGTTCAGGTCCACCAGCCGGATCCGGCCCCGGAGTTGCCCCGCCGGACGCGGCACCGGGAGGCCGCCGATCAGCTCCGCCGCATCCGCGGCGAGCGTGGCCGGCAGCTGGATGCTTCCTTGCGCCAGGGCCACCGCGCTGATCCTGGTACCGAGTTCGGTGGCCAGTTCGTCGAGACGGTCCCGGTCCGCCGGGGAGCGAAGGTCAACCAGGGAGGCGACGATATACCGGCGGTGCGGTGCGGTGCCGTGCAGGTCCCGGATGGTGTTGATGATCGTGGCACCGGTGCTCAGCTCGTCATCGACCAGGACCACGGTCTCGGCCAGGTCCAGGGCGGCCCGGCTGGTCGGCAGCAGGCGGTGCGAGGTGGCATGGGAG
>NZ_JBFRFD010000176.1:0-6495 GCF_052114645.1 Arthrobacter sp. 2YAF22_2 | reverse complement strand
CGACAAGACCATGTACGTGGTGCTGACGGCCGCCATTGTATTCGGGCTGTGGACCACCCTGGCGAGCGTTTTTGAGGGCGAGCACGGGCACAACTACCGCGAGACCGTGGCCCCGTGGTTCCGCTCGCTGTTTGTCTTCCAGCCTGATCTCGCGGCGATGGCGGCGGCCCCGTTCTCGTTCCACCTGCACACCCTGGTAGGCATGGCGCTGTTCGTCATCTGGCCGTTCACACGCCTGGTCCACGCCTTTACCGCGCCCTTCCACTACCTCTTCCGCCCCTACATCGTGTACCGCTCCCGGGACCGGGACCGGGAGCGCAGCACAGCAGGCACCGCGGCGGCGCGGCCCTCCGGCACCGCCGCCCGCCGCGGCTGGTCCGCCGTCGGCACCCGCGACCGTGACACCCGCAACCGCTGACCGGAACCTGCTGACCTGAGTTGCCGAATCGAGAGGAGGCCCCGTTGGCCGGAGGAGTACCCCAGCCCGCAGTCGCCGAGGGCGGCCGGATGCGCAACCTGGTGCTGGCCACCGCCGCCTCGGTGGCCGGGTTCTGGGCATGGAACTCGGTGGCCACCCTAGGGGCGTTCTATACGCAGAACCTGCACCTCAACGCTGCCACCACGGGCATCCTCGTCGCGATGCCGGTCTTCGTCGGCTCGCTGGGAAGGATCGTCGTCGGCGCCCTGACGGACAAGTACGGCGGCCGCGCGCTGTTCAGCTTCGTCCTGCTGGCTGCCATCGTCCCGATTCTGCTGGTGGCCGTCGGCGGCACCATCCGATCCTTCGCCCTGGTGCTGGGCGCCGGCCTGCTCCTGGGTGTTGCCGGAACGGTCTTCGCCGTCGGCATCCCCTTCGTCAGTGCCTGGTTCGAACCTTCACGGCGAGGCTTCGCCACCGGGGTCTTCGGCGCCGGGATGGGAGGCACCGCCCTCGCCGCCTTCCTGAACCCCCGCCTGGTCGCCTGGATCGGCTACTTCCCGACGCACCTGCTGATCGCCGGCGTCCTGGCCGTAATGGCCGCGCTGGTCTGGTTCCTGATGAAGGAAGCCCCGGGCTGGAGCCGCAACAATGCTCCGGTCCTGCCCAAGCTGCTCGACGCCGCGAAAGCGCCGGTGACCTGGAAGATGTGTTTCCTCTACGCCGTCGTCTTCGGCGGCTTCGTGTCCTTCGCGACCTACCTGCCCACCTACCTCCGGGACGTCTACAGCTTCGATCCCAGCGCCGCCGGCGCCCGCACGGCAGGCTTCGCCCTGGCCGCCGTGCTGGCCCGGCCGGTGGGCGGCGTCCTCGCGGACCGGTTCGGCCCTAAACCCGTGGTGGTGGTCTCGCTCGCCGGCGTCGCCGTGCTCGCTTGGGTGGTGAACCTCCAGCCCGACGGCGATGTGCCCGCCGGCCTGACGTTCGTCGCCATGGCGGCGGCACTGGGCCTGGGCACCGGCGGCGTCTTCGCCTGGGTCGGAGTGCTAGCGCCGCCCGGCAAGGTCGGCAGCATCAGCGGGGTGGTCAGCGCCGCCGGCGGYCTCGGCGGCTACTTCCCGCCACTGGTCATGGGCGCCACCTACGACGCCGCGACCCACAGCTACTCGATCGGGTTGCTGCTGCTTGTGGTCACTGCGCTAGTGGCGCTCGCCTACACGGTTTTCGCCCTGCGCGGCCGCGCCCGGGCCAAGGTCGCGACCGCCTAGACGTTCGCGCCGCCGGTTCTGGCGGCTTGTCAGCTTCGCCGCCGTATCCGCCAGCTCCATCCCGTCTAGCCGAAGACGAAGTGCGCCACGGTGAAAATGGCCAGGCCGGCCAGCGCTCCCACCACCGTGCCGTTGATCCGGATGAACTGCAGGTCCTTGCCCACCTGGAGCTCGATTTTCTGCGAGGTTTCCTCGGCGTCCCAGCGGGCCACCGTTTCGGTGATCACGCCGGCAATGTCTGAACGGTAGTTGTTGACGAGGTACCCCGCGGCGTCGCCGATCCAGGTGTTCACCTTTCCGGCCAACTCGGGGTCAACTACCAGACGGGTGCCGAAGTCGTGCACGGCAGCCTTAAAGCGCACCGTCAGCTCGCTGTGCGGATCGTCGACGGCGGCGAGCAGCGCGGCCTTGATCGTGCCCCACGTGCGGGAGGCGAGTTCGCGGACCTCCGGGTCGCCGAGCACCTGGGCCTTGACTCCTTCGGCGCGCGCGATCATGACCGGATCGTGCTGGAGGTCCTGGGCCAGTTCCTTGAGGTACTTGTCGATCGCCAGCCGCACCTGGTGCTGCGGATCCGACTGCACGGCCCGGGTGAACTTCAGGATCTCCACGTAGACCTTGTCGCCCACCAGCCCGTCCACGAAGGTGGGCACCCAGGTGGGGGAGCGGTCAGTGACCAGCCGGTTAACCGTTTCGTGGTTGTCCCGCACCCAGTCAACGGCGCGGTCCACGAGCAGATCCACGAGCGCGTGGTGGTGGCCGTCGTCGAACACACGCTCGGCGAGCCGCCCCACCGGAGGTCCCCACGGCGGGGTCAGCAGGTGCCGGCGGACCATCCCCTCGATGACCGCCTGGACGTCGTCGTCGTTCAATACCTTAAACGCGCCACGGATCACCGCGGCGCCCTCCTTGGCCACCCGCTCGGCGCCGCCGGGTCCGGACAGCCAGCTGCCGACTTTCCGGGYGAGGTCCACGCTGGCCAGTTTCTCCTTAACCACCTGTTCGGAGAGGAAATTGGTCTCCACAAATTCGCCCAGCGACGCACCGATCTGGTCCTTGCGCCGGGGGATGATCGCGGTGTGCGGGATTTTGAGGCCCATCGGGTACTTGAACAGGGCTGTCACGGCGAACCAGTCGGCAAGGGCGCCCACCATGCCGCCCTCCGCCGCGGCCCGCACGTACTCCAGCCACGGGTACTGCTTCTGCAGCGCGAAGGCGACGACGAAGATGACAGCCATGCCGATCAGCAGTGATACCGCCAGCAGCTTCATCTTCCGCAGCGCCGCGGCCTTGTCGGCATCCGCGGCGGAGAGCCGGTGTTCGCCGCCGGGCGCAGGGACGGCCGGACGGACGGGTTGCTCAGTGTTCACCTGCATGTGCCCAGCCTAGCCCGGCATCCGCAACGGACGTCCGCTAACGTGTCAGCATGACCACCGAGGAGTCCGCAGCCGCCCGTCCGCTCATCTACGCCCACCGCGGCTCCAGCGCGGCCTTCGCCGAGCACACCCGTGCCGCCTATCTCCAGGCGATCGCCGACGGCGTCGACGGCGTCGAATGCGACGTCCACCTGACGCGGGACCAGCACGTGGTGCTGCTCCACGATGCCAACCTCGACCGCACCTCGGACGGCACCGGCCCGGTCGCGGACCGCACCCTGGAGGAGCTGCGGCTGCTGGACTTCTGCTCCTGGAAGGGCACCCGGATTCCCGAGGGATTTGGCGCCCCGTCCGAGCAGTTCCTCACCCTCCCTGAACTATTGGACGTGCTGCGCCTGGCAGGCCGCGAGATTGGGCTGGCGATCGAATTCAAGCATCCGAGCCCCTACCAGCTCAAGCTTGAGGACCGGGTCCTGGCGGTGCTCGGGGCTGAGGGCTGGAACCCTGCCACCTCGATGCTGGACAACATCCGGGTCTCCTTCATGAGCTTCAGCCCCGACTCGGTGAAGCACCTGCTGGAGTCCGTACCGGCGGCGGCGATCTGCCAGCTCGTCGACGATGTAAACGTCGACGAAATCCGGGAGGAATTGGGTCTGGGGATCCTCACCGGCGGCGCCGTCGCCAATGTCCTGAAGGCCGCTCAGAGCGAGGGGGAGCGGATCCTGGACGACGGCGAGGTGGGTCTGGCCGGGCCCGGTGTCGACTACGTCCGCGGTCATGCGCGCACGGTCCGGCGCTGGCTGGATTCCGGCCGCCGCTTCCGGGTCTGGACGGTGGATTCGGCGGACGACGTCGCCCTCTGCCGCGAGCTGGGGATCCAGGAGATCACCACCAACCGCCCCGCCGAAGTTCTCTCTCAGGTCCTCGCCCCGCTCTAGGCTCGAAGAGGCGCCTGCCGGTTGTTCTGCCGCCCCGCAGCGGCGGGTCCGTCCTCTACGCTGGGTAAGTGCTTGATTACACCCTTAAGCAGTTGCAGTATTTCCTCGCCGTCGCCGATCAAGGTTCGATTTCGGCCGCTGCTGCGGCCTCCCATATCTCGCAGGCCGCGATGTCGCAGGCCCTCACCGAGCTGGAGCGGATCGTGGGCTCCCAACTGGTGGTCCGTCACCGGGCGCGGGGCATCGTGTTGACTGCCGTAGGGTCGCACTTCCTGCGTGACGCCAAGGCCTTGGTCCGGCATGCCGAGGAGGTGCAGGGCAGGGTCATCGAGCGGCAAGACCGGCTCGTAGGCCCGCTGGTTATTGGTTGCTACAGCGGCCTTTCGGCCTTCTGGCTCCCTGAGATTGGCCATGGCTTTATGAAGCCCAACCCCGGCCTGGAGGTGACATTGATCGAAGGCGACGGCGGTGAACTCCAGGAACGCATGCTGGACGGCTATCTCGATGCCGTGTTGACGCACACCCGTCACCTGGTCCCGCGCGCGGGATGGACCACGGTGATGTCCGGGGTCCCTTATGTACTCGTGTCCCAGGGCCACTGGGCGGCCCAGCGAAAGACAATACGCCTTGCCGAGCTGGCCAACGACGACTTTGTCTCCCTGGATATCCCCTCGGTCCGGGACAACCAGCTGGCCAACTTGCGCGAGTCTGGTCTTGACCCGAAAATCGTGTGGAAGTCCAGCAGCCTGGAAGCGGTGCGGGGCATGGTGGCCAAGGGCCTCGGTTACACCGTCCTGGTTCAGCGGCCGCCCGTTGATCTGAGCTACGATGCCCTGCCGCTGGCCGTCCTGGAGATCGAGGACAGCGTGGGCCACAGTGATATCTGTGTGGCGTATATCGAATCCGACCGCCCTAGCCTGCGCCTGCGGGCCTTCATTGACTTCTGCATCGAGACCGGGGAGAAGAAGGAACGGGAGCCGGCCGGCCGCAAGGGCTGACCGACTCCCGTACTTCGGGGGAGGGCTAGATGTTCTCCGCGGTGAGGTCTTGGTCTCTGCCTTCCTTGACGGTCAGCAGGCACAGCCCCGCGAGGACGAAGGTCCCTGCCCAGACGGCGCCTGTCAGCCAGAGCGATCCGCCCGACGCAAGCACCAGTCCGCTGATGATCATCGGTGTGAACCCGGCGCCGAGGGTCGAGGAGAGCTGATAGACCAACGAGGCGCCGGTGTACCGGATGCGAGTGGGGAACAGCTCGGCGGAAAACGCGCCGAAGGGTCCGAAGATTGCGGCCTGGATGATGCCGTTGGCTACGAAGAGCGCAAGAGCGAACAGCCACAGCTCACCTAGTTCTAGCATCCACATGATGGGCAGCGCCATGACGGCGCCGACGATGATGCCGGCGAACATGACCGGCCGGCGGCCCAGCTTGTCAGAGTAGCGGGCAGCGAACCAGATGCCTACGACGGTCAGCGCTGCGCCAATTGCTTTGACGTTCAGGACCGCGGTGCGGTCCATGCCGGCGCTGTCGACCACGAAAGAGATGGCCCAGACCGTCATCAGACCTTGCACGGTATAGGAGCTCATGCCCACGATGGTGCCCTTGATGACGCTCACCGGGTACTTGGTGAGAACCTCCATGATGGGGATCTTCTTTTCCTCTGCATTGTTCTCCAGTGCGAGGAACAGCGGGGACTCGGAAACCTTGAGCCTGATGACGAGGCCAATGGCGATAAGGGCGATGCTGATGAGGAAGGGTATCCGCCAGCCCCAGCTGAGAAACTGATTGTTGGGCAGGACGGAAACCGCGGACACGGCGAGGGTGGCCAGTACCGCACCGGCTGGACCGCCCATGTTTGCGAAGCTGGCAGCGAAGCCACGGCGTTCCTTGGGCGCGTGTTCCAGCGCCATGAGCATGGCGCCGCCCCACTCGCCGCCAACGGCCAGGCCCTGCACCACGCGGAGCACGATCAGAGCCACCGGGGCGAGCATTCCCACCTGCGCCGTCGTGGGCAACAGCCCGATCAGGGTCGTCGCGATGCCCATCATGAGCATCGAGGTAATCAGAACGCCCTTGCGGCCCAGCTTGTCGCCGAAGTGGCCGAAGACGATGCCGCCGATCGGGCGCGCCAGGTAACCGACCGCCAGGGTGGCGAATGAGGCAAAGACGGCCACGGCGGGATCGAGGTTGGTGAAGAAGACCTTGTTGAACACCAACGAGGCGGCAGTGGCGTAGAGGATGAAGTCGTAGAACTCGATCGCGCTGCCGATGAAGGAGGACGCCAAGATACGCCGCATCTGCGGGGTATTGAAGCCCGTCTCCTTCAGGCTCTCCGGAGCCTGCAACTGGCCCGAGGCGGGTGTCTGTGTCGGTGTTTTCATAGGGAGGGCGCCATTTCCACTTCAGTGTAGGGGGCGTCATCGGCTTCTTTGTCGATGACGGTGGAGAAAGGAATCACGTCCAGGTCGTCAGGGACCAGGAAGGTGCCGGAGAATTC
>NZ_JBFRFD010000175.1:0-6566 GCF_052114645.1 Arthrobacter sp. 2YAF22_2 | reverse complement strand
GGCTGTGCCGTGCGCACCCCGACGCCGACGCCGAACTGGTGCGCGTGGCGACCTTGCTGCATGACACCGGGTGGGCCCACGTGGACGAATCGCGCATCATCTCCGAGGGCTTCGCCGGCGACTGGCGCAAGGCAGCCATCAGGTACGAACACGAAAAGCAGGGCTGCGACGTTGCCCGCCGGGTGCTCCCGCCGCTGGGCTACTCCTCGGAGTTCATCGAGCGGGTCTGCGACATCATCGACGGCCACGACACCCGCCCGGAGGCGCACTCCCTGGAAGACGCGCTGATGCGCGACGCGGACCGGCTGTGGCGGTTCGACCAGGCGGGGATTGCGCTCGCCTCCTCCTGGTTCGGGATGGATCCTGCCACTTACACCGACCGGCTGGCCACGGAAATCGTGCCCGAACTCATCACCCAGGCCGCCCACGACATGGCCGTCGCGGACCTGGACCGTTCCAACGCTCTACTCAAGACGGCGGTGATCCGGTGACCGCCGCGACGCACGACGCGCCGGCCCTCGCAGCGCGGGCCGCGCTCGAACTGCCGTACACCCACGTCGAGGACATCTTCATCGACGGCGCCTGGATCCCCGCGCGCGGCACCGGCCGCAACCCGGTCACGGACCCCGCCACCGGCGAAGTGTGGGGCTCGGTGCCGGACGGAACGCCCGACGACGTCGACGCCGCCGTCGCCTCCGCCCGCAGGGCTTTCGACGCGGGCGAGTGGCCGCGGTTGGCGCCGTCCGAGCGGGCAGCCTATCTGCTGCGCATCGCCGAGGAAGTGGAGAAACGGGCGGGGGAGCTGTCGCTGACCAACACCCGGGAGAACGGCTCGCCGGTGTCCGAATCCGCCGGAGCCGCGGCGAACGCCGCGGGCATCTTCCGCTACTTCGCCACGTTGGCTGGCTACCTTGAGCGCGCGGATGTGCGCGCGTTCCCCAAGGGCGGCGGCGAATCCGTGGTCCGGCGCGAACCGATCGGCGTGTGTGCGCTGATCGCGCCGTGGAATTTTCCGATCAACCTCGTGGTCATCAAACTTGCCCCGGCGCTGCTGGCCGGCTGCACTGTGGTAATCAAGCCGGCGTCGCCCACGCCGCTGTCGCTCCGGGTGATTATCGACGCCGTGGCCGCGGCCGGGGTCCCGGCCGGCGTCGTCAACCTGGTCACCGGGTCCGGCCGGCTCGGGGACGCGCTGGTGAAGCACCCGGGCGTGGACAAGGTGGCGTTCACCGGTTCTACCCCGGTGGGCCGGAAAATAGCCGCGGCCTGCGGCGAGCTGCTGCGTCCCGTCACCTTGGAGCTTGGCGGAAAATCCAGTGCGATTGTGCTGCCGGATGCTGACTTGGACGCGATGTCGCGGGTGCTGATCCGCTCCTCCATGCGCAACACCGGCCAGACCTGCTACATCTCCACCCGGATCCTGGCCCCCGCCAGCCGGTACGAGGAAGTGGTGGACATGGTCACCGCAACCATCGCGGCCGGTAAGCAGGGCGACCCGCTGGACCCGGACACGGTCTTCGGGCCTTGCGCCACCGAATCCCAATACCGGACGGTGCTGGAATACGTTGAGTCAGGACTGGCTGAAGGGGCCCGCGCCACCACCGGCGGCCGGGCGGCTAGCCTGGGCGGCGGGCTCGAAGGCGGCTACTTCGTGGAACCCACCGTGTTCGCCGATGTCACCCCGGAGATGCGGATTTCCCGGGAGGAGATCTTCGGCCCGGTGATCTGCATCCTGAAGTACGACGACGCCGGGGGCGCCGTTGATGAGGCGGTTGAGCTGGCGAACAACACCGAGTTTGGCCTCGGCGGCCTGGTGTTCGGGCAGGACCGGCAGGCGGCGCTGGCTGTCGCGGACCGGATGGACACCGGGTCCGTGGGCATCAACTTCTTCGCGTCCAACCACGCAGCACCCTTCGGCGGCCGGCACGATTCAGGACTTGGCACGGAATACGGAATCGAAGGCCTGAACGCGTACCTGAGCTACAAGTCCATCCACCGCCAGGTTTAGCCTGCTCCGCGTCGCCGGAGTCCGCCCACCCGCCGGCCTGCGCCGCCCCTGTACCGCCCCCGTCCCGGGGGACATGCGCCACGTGCGTGCCGGCGGGTGGGCATGTGCCCGTTATGTCCATTCGTGGCCGCGGGGTACGGGCATGTCCTCCCCGGAGGGTGTGGCCCGGACCGGGCCGGCCCTCACGCCACGCTCAATCCTGCCAGTCGGCGGGACGCTGTCCGGACCCTGAATGATAGTTTTGAGACCTGGGCGTGCGTTTAAGCACGTGCACCCGGCAATTCAGCGTAGGCGGATCACAGATGGAACCAGTTAGGCGGAACCGATGAGCGGACGTCACACCGGCAGGACAAGCGGAGGGCTGCGCCTTTCCGCGCTGCCCAAGACCCTGAAACTGATCTTCAAGCTCGCACCCCGGCAGCTCAACGACGAGATTGCGTTCGCCAAGGCCGAGCTCAAACGCAAGGGCATCCAGCTTGGCGTCGCGGCGGCCTTCCTCGCTGTCGCGCTGATCTTTGTCGCTTTCCTGGTGATCGGGCTCATCGTTGCCGCCATCATGGGCCTGGCCACGGTGATGCCCGCCTGGCTCGCGGCCCTCCTGGTCTGCGCCGCCTTCCTGATCGTCGCGCTGATTGTGGGCTTGATCGGCTACAGCCGGTTCAAGAAGGCGATGCCGCTGCTGCCGGAGGAGACGATCCGCGGCCTCAAACACGACCTCGGCATCGCGAAGGAAGGCTCGTCCTTCGACGCCGCCGTCCTGGATCCGAAGTCCCCGCAGGCCCAGGCCGCCAAGGCCGCCAAGGAAGAGGCCGCCGCGAAAGCGAAGGCCGCGAAGGAAGCCAAGAAGGCAGCCGAGCAGCCCGACCTCGGCCCGGCCCCGACCGAATCCCAGCTGCGCAGCCGCCTCGACCAGCGACGCCGGCACCTCACCGGGGTCCGTGACGAACTCGGCGAGGAACTCGACGTCAAGACGCAGGCGCAGGGCCTCCTCGCCGCCGGCCAGCACCGGCTGGCTGAAGGCAAGGAGCTCGTTGACGACAGGGTCGCCGCGTTCCGCAGCCAGGCAAAAACACCCGGCGCACCCAAAGCCTTCGCCGCGACCGGCGCGACGGGGGTCAAGGGCGAGTCCGGCGCCGCAGCCGAGCTCGGCAAGCGCTGGAAGCCGCTGGCCGCCCTGGCCGCCTCGACGGCCACCCTCATCTTCCTGTTGCGCAGACTGCTCAAGGGTTAGGCGCCACCCTGAACTCCGACACTGACTCGTTGCCGGCCGTGGAAAGGGGGACCGGATGAAGTTCATCGGCGCTGGCACGCGGCCCGGGCAGCCGCAGATCCATCACGACCTGGTCTTCACCGTCCCCAACCTGCTGACCGTGGTCCGCTTCCTGGGGGTCCCGCTCTTCATCTGGCTCGTCCTGGCTAAGCAGGAATACGGCTCGGCCGCGCTAGTGCTGGCGGTCATGGGCAGTACCGACTGGGTGGACGGCTACATCGCCCGCCGCTTCAACCAGATGTCAGAACTGGGCCGCATCATGGACCCCATCGCGGACCGGTTGGCGTTGATCGCCGTCGTCGTCACGCTCGTGATCGCCGGCGTCATTGAGTGGTGGTATTTGGCCGCGCTCCTGGTCCCCGACCTGGTACTGCTGTCCCTCTCGCTGTTCTACTTCCACAGCCACCCCGACCTGCCCGGCAGCCGGATCGGGAAGATCCGGACCGCCCTGCTGCTGGTCGGCACGCCGTTGCTGGTGCTGTCCAAGCTGCCCATCCCGGGAACCGGCGCCTACTTCGTGGCTGCCTGGATCTGCCTTGGGCTGGGCCTGGTGGGGCACTGGATCGCGGCCTACAACTACTTCTGGGCCATCATCCGCAAGGGCCGGGGGCTCAAAGCCGGTGCCGGAGCGGCCGTGGACCTGGGGCAGAACACCGGCGATGGCGGACGACGCTGATGGTCTGGTTCGCAGTACTGCTGGCGGTGCTTGGCGCCTTCTTTCTTGCCTTCGGTGCCCAACGGCAGGGGAGCGCGGTCAAAGCGGACACCGGAGGCCTGGCACTCAGCTCGCACGGCATGCTTCGCCTGATCCGCAACCCGCGCTGGGTCCTCGGACTGCTGCTGCTCGGCGTCGGCACGGCAATGAACGCCGTCGCCCTCGTCTCGGCGCCCCTCACCGTGGTGCAGCCAATCGGCGCGATCGCGCTCGTGATCACCACCATCATCAATGCCAAAGACCAGGGCCTCAGCATGAACCGGGCCACCGTGGTGGCCATCAGTACCTGCGTCACCGGCTCGGCCCTGTTCGTGGTGCTCGCCGTGAACGTCACGCAGGAAAACCACCACGTCAGCGGCTCGGACGAACTGACCATTGTGCTGCTGCTTGCCTTGGCCGTGGGCCTCTTCGGAACGCTGGCRGTCCTTTTCAGACACCGGATGAGCGCTTTCGTGTACATCATCGGCGCCGGCGTACTCTTCGGTTTCGTGGCGGTCCTGACCCGGATCATCGGCAAACACCTGCTCGATCCGAACGGACTGTTCCTGCTCAACGTCCAGTGGTACACGCTGGTCGCCATGGCGGCGGCCGGCGGGCTGGGATCGTGGTTCGTGCAGAGCGCCTACTCCGGTGGGCCGCCGGACCTCGTGATCGCCGGGCTGACCGTGATCGACCCGATCGTCGGCATCGCTATCGGCATCGTGATCTTGGGGGAACTGCGCCCCGACGTGCACGCTGTGACGGCGATTGCCATGGGGGTCGCCGCTTCCCTTGCTATCGTGGGAGTGATCGCCCTTTCCCGGCACCACCCCGAGGTCACGAAGCGCAAGAAGGACGCGCGGAAGGCCGCGGGTCGGGTGTCCTAGGGCGGCGCCCGAGACTTCAGGCGCAGGCCCGCCGCCTGCCGCCGACGGCCAGCCGGCCGCCACAGCCCAGCTGACCGCACCGTGACGACCAGGAGCTATCCCCGTGACCAGGCCCGAGAATGACCAGCCCGACAACCAGAAACCGCTGACCATCCTGATTGCCGCGGAGACGTACCCGCCCAACATCAACGGTGCGGCCATGTTCGGTTACCGCCTCGCCAAGGGCATGACGGCCCGCGGACACAACGTGCACGTCCTGGCCTGCCGGCCCAGCAAGGGCAAAAGCTACAGCGAAGCCTGCGACGAGGGCACGGTCCACCGGATCCGGTCGCACTCAGTTCCCACCCACGAATACTTCCGGATCACCTTCCCCTGGGAGATCAAGAAGGAAATCAGCCTTCTCTTCGACAAGGTCCAGCCCGACGTAGTGCACATCCAGAGCCACTACATGATCGGCGAGCACGTCCTGTACGAGGCGGTGAAGCGCGGCGTCAGGGTCGTCGCCACCAACCACTTCATGCCCGAGAACCTGAACCCCTTCCTGCCCTTCCCGCAGTGGTTCAAGGACGTCGTGGGCCGCATTTCCTGGAAGGACATGGGCAAGGTGATGGGCCAGGCCGACGTCGTGACCACCCCCACGCCGCTGGCCGCCAAGGCCATGYACGAGCACGCCTTCCTGCGCAAGGTCCTTCCGCTCTCCAACGGCATCGACGCGGCAGCGTACGAGTTGAAGCCCGGCGAGGAAGAGGTCCGGCACGCCAGCCCCACGGTCCTGTTCGTTGGCCGACTGGCGGAGGAGAAGCACATCGACGTGCTGATCGACGCCGTGTCCAAGACCCCCAAGGAGCTGGACATCCACCTCGAGATTGTCGGTGGCGGGGAGGTCCGCGCCGCCCTCGAGGCACAAGTCGCCCGGCTCGGACTGCGCGACCGGGTGAAATTCCTGGGACTCACCAGCGATGCCGAGCTCCGCAAGGCCTACCTTGCCGCAGACCTGTTCTGCATGCCGGGCACGGCCGAGCTCCAGTCCCTCGTTACCCTCGAGGCAATGTCCGCGTCGACGCCGGTGCTGCTGGCGGACGCCATGGCCCTGCCGCACCTGGTGCGCGACGGCGAGAACGGTTACCTGTTCACGCCAAATGACAGCGACGACCTGGCCGCCAAGATGGTCCGCGTCCTGACGCTTCCCGCCGGCGAACTCGCGGCCATGGGCAAGGCAAGCCGGGGCATCGTGGAGAACCACAGCATCGAACGCACCCTCCAGACGTTCGAGGACATCTACCGCGGCGCCAGCTACGACGATCTCGTCGTCTAGTCCCGGCGCCGTGTACGACCCCGTTTGCAGGACGGGGTTGCCCGGCGGTCGGTACGGCGCGGGCGACTAGTATTGCTAGAGTGTTTTTGCCCGGAACGGTCCGGCCCGCCCGGGCCAGGCCGTTCCCGGCGCACGGGGCTATAGCTCAGCTGGTTAGAGCGCGGGACTCATAATCCTAAGGTCCTCGGTTCAAGTCCGAGTAGCCCTACGAAATGGCGGAAGTTCCTGGACGATCCGCGTCCCACCGGAGCCGCAGTCGACGTTTCCGCGTCGGCCGCGGCTCCTTTTGCGTCACGGCGGACCGCCGCACCCGGTCCAGCCTTCACCCCTTTCTCACACCCAGCTCCCGGACGCGCCCGGGCCCGTGACCCACCCGCCGTGCCCCCCGTCAC
>NZ_JBFRFD010000174.1:0-6580 GCF_052114645.1 Arthrobacter sp. 2YAF22_2 | reverse complement strand
GATGGGCAGGCTGTGCAGACGACGGCGGCCGGGCCCCAGTGGGACCCGGCCGCCGAAATACCGGAACTACTCGGCTTCGACCGCAGTCGAAGAGCCTTCGGTGGTGTCGGCGGATGCCTCTTCCTCGGAGACTTCGGTGGCCTCGGAGATGTGAACGACGAGGGACTCGGCGTCGGCCAGCAGGACGGAGCCCTTCGGCAGAACCAGGTCGGAAGCGTGGATGTGCTCACCGGCGGTGCGGCCCTCGATGCTGACCTCGACGGCGGTCGGCAGGTTGGTTGCCTCAGCCTCGAGGGAGACGGTGGTCATTTCCTGGTTGTACACGTTGCCCGGAGCAAGCTCGCCGGTCAGGTGCACGGGAACGTCCACGGTGACCTTCTCGCCGGTGCGGACGGTCAGCAGGTCGATGTGCTCGATGATCTGCTTGATCGGGTCGCGCTGGATGTCCTTGACCAGGGCCAGGTGCTGCTCGCCGTTGATGTCGAGGGTCAGCAGGGCGTTGGCACGGCGGACGGCAAGCGTGGTGGACTTGGCCGGCACGGTGATGTGGATGGGCTCGGCGCCGTGGCCGTAGATGACGGCGGGAATCAGGCCGGCCATGCGGGCGCGACGGGCGAAGCCCTTGCCGAATTCGGTGCGGACTTCTGCTGCGAGCTTCTGCTCAGACATGGGTATCTCCTGGTGGACTAGCGGTATTCAGCAAGGGCGGAGGTCTGTTTGCGACCTTCAACGCCGGGCGGCAAGGCCGCCCATCAGAAGGGAGATTCAGACCCAGTCGATAACGGAGACCAGCAGTCGGCGTTCCGGGCAGCTTGTGACTGCCTGCGGACTACCGGTGCTCTCCCTCGCCAAGGTATCGGAACGAGTTTAGCAGTGCCGGCCCCCGTTTCGCGAAAACGGGGGCCTGCACCGCAGGCTGGGCGTCCTGCTGGGCGCCCTCGCGGGCCGTTGGCTAGGCGTTGCCGTCAAACAGGCTCGTAACGGAGCCGTCGTCGAACACTTCACGGATRGCGCGGGCRATCAGSGGCGCGATSGACAGCACCGTCAGCTGCGCGAAGTGCTTGTTCGCGGCGATCGGCAGCGTGTTGGTGACCACGACTTCGCGGGCGCCGGACTCGGCGAGGCGCTGCGGCGCCGGGTCAGAGAACACTGCGTGGGTCGCCGCGATGATGACATCCTTGGCACCGGCGTTCATGAGCACCTGGACGGCCCCGGAAATGGTTCCGCCGGTATCGATCATGTCGTCAATCAGGACGCAGGTGCGGCCCTGGACCTGGCCCACGACGGTCTTGGAGACCGCCTGGTTGGGCACCGTCAGGTCACGGCTCTTGTGCACGAATGCCAGCGGTGCGCCGCCCAGGCGCTCGGCCCATTGTTCGGCGACGCGGACGCGGCCGGTGTCCGGGGAGACGACGGTGATGTTGTCCGATCCCACCCGGGTACGGATGTAGTCGGCGAGGAGCGGGATCGCCATCAGGTGGTCCACGGGGCCGTCGAAGAAGCCCTGGATCTGCGAGGTGTGCAGGTCCACGCTCATGATGCGGTCGGCACCGGCGGTCTTGTAGAGGTCCGCGACCAGGCGCGCCGAGATCGGCTCGCGGCCGCGGCCCTTCTTGTCCTGGCGGGCGTAGGGGTAGAACGGCGAGACCACGGTGATGCGCTTGGCGGAGGCCCGCTTGAGCGAATCGATCATGATCAGCTGCTCCATCAGCCAGTTGTTCAGCGGGGCCGGGTGGGCCTGGATGACGAAGGCGTCGGTGCCGCGGACGCTTTCGCCGGCCCGGACGTAGATCTCGCCGTTGGCGAAGTCGTACGCGTCCAGCGGCAGCAGTTCGGTGCCCAGCTCCTTGGCGATCTCGCGCGCCAGTTCCGGGTGTGCGCGCCCGGCGGCAAGCACCAGCTTCTTCTCGCCGTGTGCCGTAATTTCGCTCATGTTTGCTAGCCCTCTTCTGTTGTTGCCGGTGGAGTGGAGGATGTGGGGGCTGCGGCCTCGGCCAGCGTGGCGGAGATGGAGCCCGGACGGTTCGCCGCGACCCAGCCTTCGGAGTTCCGCTGCTTGGCCAGGGAGACGACCAGGGCGCCGGCCGGGACGTCGCTGCGGATCACTGCACCGGCCCCGCTGTAGGCACCATCGCCGACGGTGACCGGAGCCACGAAAACCGTGTTGGAGCCGGTGCGGACGCCGGAGCCGATCTTGGTGCGGTGCTTCTTCACGCCGTCGTAGTTGGCCGTGATGTTGCCGCAGCCGATGTTGGTGTCCTCGCCGATCTCCGCGTCGCCGGCATAGCCGAGATGGGAGAGCTTCGAGCCGCGGCCGATCGTGACGTTCTTGGTCTCGTAGAAGGCGCCGATCTTGCCGGTTTCGCCCAGAACGGTCCCCGGTCGCAGGTACGTGAACGGTCCCACACTGGACCGGGCACCGATGCGCGAGCCGGATCCGTGGGTGCGGATCACGGTGGCGCCCTCCCCCACCTGGACATCGGTCAGGGTGGTGTCGGGTCCGACGACGGCGTCGCGCGCCACGGTGGTGGCCCCGTGCAGTTGCGTGTTGGGCAGCAGCCGGACGTCCTCGTCGAGGGTCACGGTCGCGTCGATCCAGGTGGTTGCGGGATCGATAACGGTGACGCCGGCACGCATCCAGGCCTCGACGGTCCGGCGGTTGTGCTCCGCGCCGAGGGCGGAAAGCTGGACGCGGTCGTTGGCGCCTTCGACCTGCCAGCGGTCCTCGGTCACGACGGCGGCGACCCGGCCGCCGGCGGCGCGGGCCAGGGCCAGGACGTCAGTGAGGTACTTTTCGCCCTGTGCATTGTCGGTGGTGACGTGGGCGAGGGAGTCCCTCAGCACGGCGGCGTCGAAGGCGTAGATCCCGGAGTTGATTTCCCGAATGTCGCGTTCCGCGTCGCTGGCGTCCTTGTGTTCCCGGATACCGGTGACGGTGCCGTCCCCGGCYCGGACGATGCGGCCGTACCCGGTCGCATCGTTGAGCACGGCGGTGAGGACGGTGACGGCGTTGCCGTCCGCTTCGTGGGCGGCGACCAGTTCGGAAAGCAGTTCGCCGGTGAGCAGCGGAACATCGCCGTAGGTGACGACGACGGTTCCGTTCAGCGGTCCCTCGGGGTGGCGGGCATCCAGGGCGTCCAGGGCGGCTTCGACGGCGCGGCCGGTGCCGGGCACGTCGTCCTGGTCGACAATCAGCGCCTGCGGATCCAGTGCGGCGATGTGCGCGGCGACCTGGTCGCGTTCGTGCCGGACCACGAGGGCCAACTCGTGCGGCCGGAGGGCGCGGGCGGCGTTCAGTGCGTGTCCGACCAGGGAGCGGCCGCCGATTTCGTGGAGGATCTTGGGGGTACGGGACTTCATCCGGGTACCGGCACCTGCTGCTAGGACAATGACGGCGGCGGGGCCGGTGTTCTCGGGGCTCACGTACGGGCTCTCCTTGCTCAGTGGCCTGACTCAGTGCCGCTGCTCGGTCGATCTCGGCCGACCCGTGGACGACAGCCAGGTGGTCTACCTCGATGCCGGCTGCGCGCGGCCGTGCCGGACCACGTTCCGGCCTCGGCATCGTCTTTATCCTACTGGACTAGCGCCGGCCGCCGCCCGGCTGGCCGGTTCCTCGGCCGCCGGGCGGCCTCGTCCGGCCGGATCAACAGCCGGCGGGCCGGTTAGTCCGGTCGCCGACTACCCGAGGCAGTTCCGCCCATAGGACTCGAACCTATACTCCACGGCTCCAAAGGCCGGGGTGCTGCCATTACACCAGAGCGGACCGTGCCCAGGCGTCGAGCCGGAGACACAAGAGACAATTCTGCCACGAAGGATGTTAATCGTGCGACTTGATGCCGGAGCGGAGCGGGCGCAGCCGTAAGGCATGATGGTCATGTGAGCAAGAGCGCAGGCGTGTCCGGAGGGGCGGACCCCGGCACCGGCAGGCCGGTACGGTCCCCCGGCCACATTCCCAGGTCCCGCATGACCGGTCCCCAGCGCCGTGTCCAGCTGATCGGCGTCGGTCGCGCCCTCTTCGCGCTCCGCGGCCTGGACGGCACCACCATAGACGAGATCGCGGCCGCCGCGGGCGTTTCCAAGCCGGTGATCTACGAGCACTTCGGGTCCAAAGAGGGCCTTTACACACAGGTCGTGGAGCACGAATTCCGGATCCTGCTCGGTTCCATCAACGATGCTCTCTCCGCGGAGGCCAAGCCCCGCGTCCTGGTCGAGCGGGCGGCGCTGGCCCTGCTGGGCTACATCGAGGACCGGACCGAAGGCTTCCGCATCCTGATGCGCGATGCGCCGCCATCACAGCCCGAGGGAGCATTCTCCTCGCTGCTGTCGCAGGTGACGGTGCGGGTCGAGTACATTCTGGCCGACGAATTTGCCCGCCGCGGCTTCAGCTCCGCGGACGGCGCCATGTACGCCCAGATGCTGGTGGGCATGGTCGCGATGACCGGCCAATGGTGGCAGGACAGCCGGACCCCGGACAAACGCGAAGTCGCCGCGCACCTGGTGAACCTCGCCTGGAACGGCCTCACGGGTCTGCGCAAGGAACCCGAACTCCGCGTCGAGGACTAGTCCGTCGCCTAAGCCCGGCGGTCAGTCGGCGCCGCGAAACGGCCATCCTCCGCGTGCTCGCCGCCGGACTGTCTGGGACATGTCCATTCCTGGTGGCGGCCGATGGACATGAGGCCAACATGCCCATTCTTGGGTGGGGAGATCGGGCATGCCCGCGGGAGAGTGCGGACCACGAAGGGCATGCCCATTTCTGGGGCCGCACGGACGGCACGCTCCCTAGCCTGAGCCGGCAGCGTCAGGCACAACCGGCCCTGTCGGCTAAGTCCTCGCCCCACAGCCTCCTCGGAGATGCCCTCCCCTGGCTGTGACCAATGGACATCCTGCCAACATGCCCATTCCTGGACGTGAACGAAGGGCATGCCCGCGGGAGAGTGCGGACCACAAAGGGCATGCCCATTTCTGGGGCCGCACGGACGGCATGCTCCCTAGCCTGAGCTGGTAGCGTCAGGCACAACCTGCCCCGTCGGCTAAGTCCTCGCCCCACAACCTCCTCGGACATGCCCTCCTCTGGCTGTGACCAATGGACATCCTGCCAACATGCCCAATCCTGGACGTGAACGAAGGGCATGCCCGCGTATGAATGTCGCCGCCAGAGAACATGCCCATTCGTGGAGTCAAGCAGCGGGTATGTCCATCACCCGGGGCAGCCGCGAGTTGGTCTACTCGCCGAGAACCTCCAAGGCCTCAAGCCACTCGAGCTCGAGGGCTTCACGTTCTGCGGCGAGCTGCTGGAGCTTCGCGTTAAGGCCGGCAAGCTCATCGAACTTGGAAGCGTCGCCGGCCCCGGCAGTCATCTGGGCGTGGATCTTGTCCTCCTGCTGCTGGAGTTTGCCCAACTGGCGGTCGATCCGATTCTTGGCCTTGCGGGCATCGCGCTTTTCGGCTTCCGAGGAGCCGGAGGCGGCGGGTGCAGAGCTTCCGCTCGGCCCGGTGACCGGGTTTCCGCCGCCGGTGATGGTTGAACCGGCCAGTGCCGCTTCGCGCAGTTCCAGGTACTGGTCCACGCCGCGCGGGAGGGCACGGATCTTGCCGTCGCCCAGCAAGGCCATCTGGTGGTCGGTGACGCGTTCGAGCAGGTAGCGGTCGTGGCTGACGACGACGAGCGTGCCCGGCCAGCCGTCGAGCACGTCTTCGACCGCGGCAAGGGTGTCCGTGTCAAGGTCGTTGGTCGGTTCGTCGAGCATCAGCACGTTGGGCTCGCCCACGAGCAGGCGCAGCAGCTGAAGCCGGCGGCGCTCGCCACCGGACAGATCCTTGACCGGGGTCCATTGCTTCTCGTTCGTAAACCCAAGCTGCTCCACGAGTTGGCCCGCCGTGAATTCCTTGCCGCCGACGTTGAAGGAACGCTTTTCGCGCTCGATCACTTCGATCACGCGCAGGTCCGAGACGTCGTCGAGCTCCTTGACCTCCTGGGTGAGCACCGCGGTGACCACGGTTTTGCCGCGCTTGACCTTGCCGGCGCTGGGCTCAATCTCGCCGTTGAGCAGCTTCAACAGCGTGGTCTTCCCGGCACCGTTGACCCCGACGAGACCGAGCCGCTCGCCCGGGGCGAGCCGGAGCGTGATGTTGTCGAACAGCTTCTGGCCGGGCTCGCCGCCCCGGAAATCGAGCGAAACGTTTTCCAGGTCCAGCACGTCCTTGCCGAGACGCGCCGTCGCCATCTTGCTCAGCGCCGTCGAGTCGCGCGGCTCCGGGACGTCGGCGATCAGCGCGTTGGCAGCCTCGATCCGGAACTTCGGCTTGGCCGTCCGGGCCGGGGCGCCGCGGCGCAGCCAGGCCAATTCCTTCTTCACGAGTTGCTGGCGCTTGCCTTCGGTCACCGACGCCGCACGGTCACGCTCGGCCCGGGCCAGGACGTAGGCCGCGTAGCCGCCGTCGAACGGGTCCATGATGCCGTCATGGATTTCCCAGGTCTTGTTGCACACTTCGTCGAGGAACCAGCGGTCGTGGGTGACCACCAGGAAGGCGCCCTGGTTGGGCCGCCAGCGGGTCTTCAGGTGCCGGGACAGCCACGCGA
>NZ_JBFRFD010000173.1:0-6591 GCF_052114645.1 Arthrobacter sp. 2YAF22_2 | reverse complement strand
GGGCAGCCCCACGCCCGGCAGTTGTTCTACCGCGGTACGAAAAAGCTATGATGGTCCTGCTGTGGTTCTTTTCTCATTGGTGGCTACACACGCCGACATCGACCTCGAGACCGTTGCTCAACTGAGCACCGGTGCTTCCGGGCTCGCCACATCCGCCCTCGCCGGATCGCCGGCAGTGTCGGGTGCCGTTGTGCTGGCCACCTGCAACCGCTTCGAAATCTACGGTGAGGCCCCGCACCCGGACGACGTCGAGGCCGCCCGCGCCGCCCTGGTCGCGCAGATCAGCGGCGCCAGCGGCCTCAACGAACAAATCGTCTCCCGCGCCTTTAATACGCGGACCGGCCCGGAGGTCAGCCGGCACCTGTTTGCCGTCAGCTCCGGACTGGACTCCGCCGTCGTCGGCGAACGGGAAATCGCCGGCCAGGTCAGGCGCGCACTTATCAGCGCCCAGCACGAAGGCACCGCCAGCTCCGGCTTGGTGCGGCTCTTCCAGGCGGCTTCCAAGACCGCCAAGGACGTCGGTTCACAAACGGCGCTCGGCTCGCAGGGGCTCTCGATCGTCTCGGTCGCCCTGGATCTCGCCACCGATCTCTCCGAAAACCCCGACTGGTCCAGCAAAAAGATCGTCGTCTTCGGGACCGGCGCCTACGCCGGCGCCACGATGTCCCTGCTGCGCGAACGCGGCTGCACCGATGTCTCCGTATTCTCTTCCTCCGGCCGCGCCGCCGGCTTTGTCGCCAGCCGCGGCGGCACCGCCCTGGACAACGCCTCCCTGCCGGCCGCCGTCGCTGCCGCCGACGTGATGATCGGCTGCAGCGGCTCGGACAGCCGGGTCGAAGCCCCCGAACTGGCCCGGATCCGCTCGGCGTCGCCGCAGCCGCTGATCGCGATCGATCTGGCCCTCTCGCACGATTTTGATCCCGCCGTCGCCGAGCTCGACGGCGTCGAGCTGCTTACGCTGGAATCCGTCCGGCTGGCGGCCCCGCAGGAGCAGGCGGAGTCCCTGAACCACGCCAGCGGCATCGTCGCAGGAGCCGCGACCGCTTTCGAGCAGGAACGCGAGGCACGCTCGGTCGACTCGGCCATCGTCGCCTTGCGCCGCCACACCATGGACGTGCTCGAGGCCGAGATGGAAAAGGTGCGCGCCCGCCACGGCTGCACCGCGGCGGCTGAGGAAGTCGAGTTCGCCCTCCGCCGGATGGTCAAGCAGCTGCTGCACGTACCCACGGTCCGAGCCCGCGAACTCGCCGCCAACGGTCAGCAGGACGACTACGTCGCCGGTCTGGAAGCCGTTTACGGCATCACGGTCGAACAGCCCGCTGGCCGGCCTGCCGCCGCCGGCGCGGACGCTGCGTGCCCGGTTGAGCACGGCACGCTCCCCGCCGCCGACGGCAACCGGGAAACGGCCTGACCCGATCCGCCGCTGTCCTAGGGCGCCTCAGCGTGCGGTAAGCCGGTACACCGAGACGTGACTGCGGGATTCCTCGGTGAAGTCGCCGCGGTCCCAGTCCGCCCACCTGGATTCCAGCTCAAACCCGGCGAGCCGGGCCATGAGGTCGAGCTCGCTGGGCCAAATGTACCGGTGCGGCGTCCGCCCGATCCGGGCGTCCCGCCCATCCGAGAGTTCCGGACCGAATCGGACGTGATGCGAGCCGACGTGCTGCCGCAGCACGTCATAGCTATCGATACCGCTGACCGGGACCCCCGCCGCAGCGAGGGGGATGGCGACACGACCCGTGCCAATGGCGAACTCGAGGGCCGGGCCGCCGCCCGCGAGGCTCGACAAAACTTCCACCGTCGGGCCAAGGATCGCGGGGTCGAACATGCCCTCCCCGGGCGTGTCGTAGTTTTTGGCGGCGTCCTCGTCCCAGAGCCGCTGCTGGTTGATCATCACGCCACTATCGCACCCCAGCGTGCAGACCACTGCGCAAACACGGCTTACTGAGGACGCCCGACGGCCCGGGCGCGACAACGTGCCCGGACAGTACAGCTAGGAAGCGAAGGCGTTGATGCCCGTCAGGTCGGCGGACAGCTGCCACAGCCGCTCTGCGTCCGCCCGGTCCACGGCGTGGCCATCCACTCCCCTGACCCGCGCTTCCGGGCTTCCTTGTTGGGTCGGCTCGGCAATGTCACAGTCCTCGCAGTAGACGCCGCCCTTGCCCGCAAGCAGCGGGGAGGTGGCCGCCCAGACGGAGGTGGCGGCACCCTGCGCCGGCGTCTTGAACCGCTCGTCCGGTTTGCCGTCCGCGTCCATCCAGCCCGATGCGATCATCTCTTCCCGGGGCAGGTGGCGCTGCAGTTCGGTCATGATGCCTCCCGGGTGGACCGCGAAGGCCCGTACACCGGCACCCTTCCCGAGCGCGTCCAGGTGCACGGCGAACAGCGCATTCGCCGTTTTAGCCTGCCCGTAGGCCTTCCATTTGTCGTAGCCGCTCTCGAAGTTGATGTCGTCAAAGCGGATGGGCGAGAGCTTGTGGCCGGTGGAGGAAAGAGCCACCACCCGGGCACCGCTCCCGGCAGACAGTGCGGGCCACAGCAGGTTGGTGAGCGCAAAGTGGCCCAGATGGTTGGTAGCGAACTGCGACTCCCAGCCCGGTCCCACGCGACGCTCGGGGCTTGCCATGATTGCGGCGTTGTTGATCAGGATGTCCAGCCCGGCACCGTCGCCGAGGAAATCAGAGGCCAGGAATCCGGCGGCGAATTCCTCAACACCGGCCAGCTCGGCGAGGTCCAGCCGGGCGACGCGGACGCCGTTCAGACCGGCCTGGTCCAGGACGTCCCGGGCATGTTCGGGCCGCCGCGCAGGCACCATCACCCGGGCCCCGGCGGAGGCCAGAGCCCGGACCGTCTCCAGGCCCAGCCCGGAGTAGCCGCCGGTCACCACCGCGGTCTTCCCGTCGAGGTCCAGCCCGGCTATCACCTCCGCCGCCGTCGAGCGCGCGCCGAAGCCCGAGCCGATCTTGTGCTGCGGGGTCAGGGTGGTGTCTTGGCTCATCGCGGCACCTTTCCGGTCAGGACCCGGCGGGCCGGGACAGCTGCAGGGCTATTGGACTTTCTGGACGATCGTCGGAGCGTCAGTAGACGGGTTTGCCCGGCTCCACGTCGCGCACCCACGCAAGGATCCCGCCCTCCAGGTGGCTGACCCGGTCGTATCCTGCCCCACGCGCGGCGGCGAGCACCGCCGCGGAGCGGGTGCCGCCCTTGCAGTGGAACACGATGTCTGTGTCCCGCGGCAGCTCTTCCCAGGCGTCGCCGGCCAGAATCCGGCCCTGCGGGATCAGCTTGGCACCTTCGATGCTGACTATCTCGAACTCCCCGCTCTCCCGCACGTCCACCAGTTCGAAGTCCTTCAGGCCAGCCTTCCGCGATGCCAGCATGGTGGCGAGCTGGGTGGCGGTGACGGTGTGTTCGGTCCCGGCGTCGGCGGCCGGGGCGATCCCGCAGAAGGCTTCGTAGTCGGTGAGCTCGGTGATGCGGGGCGCTTCAGGGTCCCGGGAGACCCTGATTTCGCGCCAGCTCCCGCCGAGGGCGTCAAAGAGCGCCACGCGCCCCAGCAGCGAACGCCCGACGCCGGTGATCAGCTTGACCGCCTCGGTCACCATGAGGGAGCCGACGGCGGCGCACAGCATGCCGAACACGCCGCCTTCCCCGCAGGAAGGCACCGAGCCGGCGGGGGGCGCCTCCGGATACAGGTCGCGGTATGTCGGCCCGTGCTGTTCCCAGAAAACGCTGACCTGGCCGTCGAAGCGGAAGATCGAGCCCCACACGTACGGTTTGCCGAGAATTGCCGCGGCGTCGTTGACCAGGTAGCGGGTGGCGAAGTTGTCGGTGCCGTCCAGGATCAGGTCGTAGCCGGCGAACAGTTCAAGGGCGTTGGAGGCATCGAGCCGGACGTTGTGCAGCCGGACGTCGACCAGGGGGTTCAGGGCGGCGATGGCGTCGCGGGCTGACTCGGCCTTGGGCCGGCCGACGTCGGCCACGCCGTGGATCACCTGGCGCTGCAGGTTGCTCAGGTCGACGTCGTCGTCGTCGATGATGCCCAAGGTTCCCACCCCGGCGGCTGCGAGGTACAGCAAGGCGGGCGAGCCGAGGCCGCCGGCGCCGATCACCAAAACCCGGGCATTCTTCAGGCGGCGCTGCCCGAGGGACTCGATCTCGGGAATGATCAGGTGCCGGGAGTAGCGTTCCACCTCGTCCGGCGTCAGGCCTTCTGCCGGTTCGACCAGCGGTCCGGGGACCGGTGTCGGGGTTGCGGGGGTGCCTTTTGCGGTCAACGTCGAAGCCATAGTTCAATGTATGCCCGAAGATGCCGCCAGGTCATATTACCCGCGCGTAAAGTAGAGCCAACAGCGAAGGAAAGAAGGCCGACAATGGTTCATCAGGCACCGGTCGAGCGGGGCGATACCGGTAAGACGTCGGCCGGGAACGCACGGGGCGGGGCTGCCCGCTCTGCGCGCCTGCCGCGTGATGAACGGCGTGCCCAGTTGCTTGCCGCCGCCCAGGAGGTCTTTGTGGCCAACGGTTATCATGGCGCCGCCATGGACGAAATCGCGGAGACGGCGCACGTGAGCAAACCGGTGCTGTACCAACACTTCCCGTCCAAGCGGGAGCTGTACCTTGCGCTGCTGGATGGCCACCTGTCGGCCCTGACCGACCTTTTGCTGGGCGCCCTGAATTCGACGACGGACAACGACGAGCGCGTCCAGGCCGTGATGCGGGCCTACTTCCACTTCATCGCCAGCGACGATCAGGCCCACCGGCTGGTCTTCGAATCTGGTCTGGTCAATGATCCCGAGGTGAGCGCACGGCTGGAAACCTTCAACAAGACCTTCGCGGACGCGATCGCAAAGGTCATCGCCGAGGACACCAAGCTGCCGCTCCTGGAGGCCCAGCTCCTGGGCCGGGGATTGTCCGGAATGGCGCAGGTCAGCGCCCGGTACTGGCTGGAAACCGACGGGAACCTGGACCTCGATGTGGCCAGCGACCTGATCTACCGTTTAGCTTGGCGCGGAATCTCACGCTTCCCCAAAGAGTCCTAGAGTACAAATAGAGAACACGTGTGAACACTTTGATTGGCTTGGAGGCCTTGCTGTGGAAGTAAAGATCGGCATTCAGAACATCGGCCGCGAAATTGCCCTGGAATCGGATCAGGACGCCGACGCCGTGGCAAAGCTGGTGGGCGAGGCCCTGGCTAAGGGCACTGAGCTCCGCCTGACCGATGAGAAGGGCCGTCAGATCATCGTCCCGGCCGGCGTTCTGGGCTATGTGGAAATCGGCGCCGAGGAAGTCCGCCGCGTCGGATTCGGCGCCCTCTAGCCACCGATCGCCGCGATCCGCACCCCTGCCGTCCAACCCGCAGTTCACGAAGGAGTCTGAATGCTGTCCCTGATTGTGGTGGCCCTGGTGGCCTTGGCCGTGGGGTTCGTGGTGTGGGCCAACGACAAGCGGCATGCCAAGTACGGCATCGCCGTGCCGGCCGGGGTTGCCCTGGGGGTCGGAATGCTGAGCTGGATCATCTTCCTTGCGGCCGGCTTCGGCTACCAGCCGGGCCTGACGTGGATCCCGTGGGTGCTGCCGCTGCTGTTGGGCGCTGCCGCAGCCGTGGGGGCGGTGCTCTACCTGGGCAGGTCCCGCACGCAGCACGACACCGCCCGGATAACCGCCATCCTGCGCCTCTAACGCTCGCTGAAGGTTAGTTGGTGCGGCCACTCCCCCCTCGGGTGAGTGGCCGCACCGCTTTAACCGAGGAAGTGGGACCAAGAGTAGGGCAGGATGGTCCTGTGACCACCCCTGACGAGCAGTCCTTTCTGGCCTGTATTCAGGGAAGGATCCCCAGGCTGGCATCCGGGACTATGACCTGGTCTACTTCGACGAGGACACCTCATACGGAGCGGAGAACGCGGTGATCCGAAGGGCCCGTGAGCTGTTCAAGGATCTGGGCGTCGACGTCGAAGTTCGCAACGAAGCCCGCGTTCACGTTTGGTACGAGGAGCGCTTTGGCGTGCCGGCCATCCCCTTCACCAGCACCACTGATGCGATCGATCATTTCGCCGCGAAAACCTGCTGCTTCGCCGTCACCTCAGATGAGGCGGGCGCCCTCACAACGTACGCCCCACACGGCTACGACGACCTGTTCGCGCGGAAGGTCGTGCCCAACCCGGTGCTTGCTCCCCAGGCTGTGTACGAAACGAAGACCAGAAGGTGGAGCGCACAATGGCCAACGCTGACCGTGCTGCCATGGCCCGCAGCGAGCTCCCTGAGCGAACTGCCGCCGCAATCCGGAAGGTGACCGGGACGAGGTCTTCATGGTCGTTGCCCTGCACGACGCTGGCAGAACAACACCGACTGTGCCGCCGTCGAGAGCCGCTAGCCGGTACCGTGGTCGGGTGGCGGCGATCGAGCAAGAACTGACAGGAGGGAACGCGTCCGGACGTGTTGTGCGCATCGGTCACACTGTCCGGAAACCGTGGTTGGAAAATTCTTCCGTCATGCAGGACTATCTTCGTGCCCTCGTATCAGGCGGGGTTGACGTTCCCCAGCCCCTCGGCCGGGACGAGGCCGGTCGGAGCGTGGTCGAGTACATAGACGGCG
>NZ_JBFRFD010000172.1:0-7321 GCF_052114645.1 Arthrobacter sp. 2YAF22_2 | reverse complement strand
TCCACTTCCCTTTGTACTATCCCGGATGGACTGTCCTGCCGGTGGATCAAGCATCCGTAAACGCGGTTCCCCCTTCTATAGACGAGACACTTGAAACGGGGAACCACCCGGGGAACGAACCGGAAAGCGCCGGACACCTCAAGAAACTGGCCCTTCTTATCGTGGCTCGATATCAATTCCTGCGGCGGTACACACCGGATGAGACGCGGAAGCAGGAGACGCCGTCTGGAAGCGTTATTGGCGTGCCTGGGAGTCTCGTCAGCGTGTCTTCGGGCGCGGCGTGCAAGAGGGTAGCGCCGGGTGCTCTGTAAACCTTGGGTGATAGAGAAAACGGCACGTGCCGTTCCTCCTCGCAACGTCGCTCCATCACCTCGATCAGGCGACGCCCGGAATTTAGGCAGTCGGAGGAAAGGTACCAATCAGTTTCGCGACAGGAACGTGGATGTTGGTCACCGTTGAAGATTCTCCGTAGACTCACTGGCGAAGTGGGAGGTTCCCGGGATGAGGGAGACGGAAACTCGTGCTCCGTTTATCTGCACCGCTTCGTGATGAAGACCTCGGATAAGAGTTCCCAAGTCAGGTTTCCCAAACTCGCGGGAGTTGAAGGATGGACGCTGTTCCTTGACCTTGTCTTCCAGATCTCCAAGCAGTACGGCAACCCTTCCTTTAGAGACGAATGCGCCTGGCTCGGTTGCAAGGGACGTGGCTGCGACTTGAATAATGTAGACAACAGACTGGATGTCGATTGGAAGATGCACTAAATGGTCTGGCCCAATGAATCGTTTCGGTTGATTGGAGGAGATGAGCAGCAGCCTTTTTCCGGATGTGTGCACGGTGTCGACGACCTGGCTAGCAAGCCTGATAGATGAAACGAGAACTATCAGCCCTACAGAATCGTGCGTCGCCCGAATAACCTCTGAGTACAGGATCATTGAGCGGGCTTCCGGCACGTCCGACGGCACATGCCTGATTGAGTAGCTTCCCTGAGCGGCAAGAGACTCGGCGAGCTTCCGCTCGGGTTCGAATGAGCAATCAGCTACCACTGTTCTGTGGAGGACTCCATAAGCCAGGTGCTCGGAAGCCGCCGAACCCGTTACGATCTCTTCAATCCTGGCAGCTGACTGAGCGGATTTAGGAAGAATCGTGAGTTGATCGGCGTCGACCACCACAGCGATTTCGCGAGGAAGATTCAAATGTCCGCCTTGTTTTCGGCAACGCGGAAAGCGCCGGGTTTTATTGCGGGAGGCTCAGCGACCACCAATCCTAGAAGGCGATTGAAGACATCTTTTCCCCTCATTACTGGCTGATTGTGGCGCAGTAGTTCGAGGAATGAGTGCCCCACTTGAATCCAAGCTGCGCCCTCGCCTTGCCCCGAGATCGAAGGATCTCTTCCTACTTCCATCTGCACTCCGTAAAGCAGTTCGAGCAGAGTTGATGGCTCGATGACCACGGGGGAAGCTTCCGACGCTGATGGCGAGGCAGCCGCTCCACTTGTCATGCCTTCGGCCGATATCAAAACGTCCAGTTTGCCCTCCGCCTCATCTAGTCGACGAAACCCTACGGCTTGAGTCTCGACAGAGAAGCGCAGTGCCAGATCCGGGTTAACTCGGCTAGTGAGCGTAACCCCCTCGTCCGATGCAGAAACAGTAAGACCGAGCGCCTCGAAGGGTTCAACGAGGAGTTGGACAACGCCGGCAGCGTACTCAAGTTCGAGAAACATGAGAATGTCGTCGTTGAGTTGGCCATACGTCTGTCCACCGGGTACTTGTTGGGCTCGGGCAGCCTCGGAGAGAACGTGGCCTGCTTGCGCAGATCGCTTCCGTTGCTCATCCAGTCGAGCGCATATCTCCTCGAAGTCTTCTTCGGTGATGTATCGAGTGGACCTTTCTTCTCTTTCTTCATAGGAGGGATCGGCAAGCGGTGAGGTGTCGACCATTCTCGCTCTGACGATCTCCGTCGGATCGTCTACTTTTTCAGCTAGGTGGTCTACCAGGAAGGCAAGCCGCTCACGGTGGGTCGAACGAAGATTCAGTCGGGCGAGCTCATGGAGTCCGCTGGGGAGCCCGACTTCCACCGCTTGCGCCAAACTTTGGAGCCGCCTATAGGCGTTCCCCGATGGCCTGATTGTCAGCAAATCTGAGGCGGCATTTAGGAGATACGCCGTGTTTTCCGCCAGTGATCGAAGATCAGATTCGTGCACCGGTACCGTCAGCGCTTCGCGTTCGCTCTTGAGAACGAAATGTACCGTCAAACGGCTCTGGACGATGTCCTTGACGATCTTGGCAAAGGGAACTCCCTGCGCCCATGACACGAGGAGTGAGGCGCGCAGGACGTCCGTATGTAGGTCGGCACCGAGGGCCTGATAACGCGCCGGTACGGACTTCCTTTCAAGGATTCCTCGAAGCTCGTCAGCTGCTGAACCGTGTCCGATCACGTCTCCTCCCTCGCGCACCGTGAGGTCCTGGAGCTTGGAGACTTCCGCAGCTAGGTGCAGGATTTGCCGTTCAAGGTTCTGTTGGTCGTGCTCTGCCACATCGCCTCGGTTGACCTCGATCCAAGAATTTGCATTTCTGACGAAATTAGAGGTCACTGCCAGCCATAAGAGGGTAAGGGAACCGGCCCCATCTTCGAGAGCCTGCGCCATTTCTTGGATCAGTCCTGCATCAGAAATGGGAAGACCATTTAGGCTCACTGAGCGGCCTAGACCGGTCAGTTGATATTTTTCCGAATCTTGGAAGGATTCTCCGAGTAACTTGGTTTGGATGAGCCGATCGAAGATGGCCGTTCCGTCGATTTGGGCCCGTGTAAACCTGTGGTCGAGGGTGCTTTCGTACACGTCCTGCGCCTGAGCAATGTAGTCTTCGCGGGTGTAAGAACCTGCTCGCGCCGCACGATCTTGAAGCATGTGTTCGGCGACCCATTCCAGGGCCTCCCCCAAACGTGGTTCGTAGTGGGCACCCTGGGTGAGCCAGTCCGTTGTGGAAAGGTAATATCCGAATACTGATGGAAGGTCCTTGGCTGCCCGAAGCGCACGACTTCGTCGTGTCTCGTTCGCAAGGGAGCCCAGCTGGCCCGAGAGACCTTCGAGGGTCTTCTCATCAATTTGTATGGTCTCACTAATTCTCGTGGGAACAAGCAAGTATGACCGGCCGATGCTTCCGAAACCGAGTCGCCCCGCCCTGCCCATTTTCTGAATAGCAGAATCGATTGTCATCAATCGTTGCGATTGCCTCTCGGGCGTCACCATCGTCCCAATAACGACGACGTCGGCGGGTAGGTTTATTCCAAGCTTCAACGTTTCGGTGGCGAACAGCATACGAATGAAACCGGACCGAAATCCGTCTTCCATCAATTCGCGCATCGATGGTTCGAGGCGTGCGTTGTGGTAACCAACGCCTGTTCGCAGCGACTCCCCGAGGTCCGTACGTCCGGCGGTGACCGGAAGACGCAGATATTCGTGGGTTCTGCGGTCGATATCCGAAGCCATTGATTCCGGGCTGAAAAATCCTTCATAAGGGCTACCACGAGACTTAAGCGTCCGGCCGTAGTCCCTCATCATATGGAGCTTGACAATAACTCTGACTACTTCTGCGAGCTTTTCGGCGTGGTCACGGGTTCTGGCGAAGAACAGGACTTGGGCATTCCTGGGTCTTTTCGTGACGTCGGGAGAAGGCTCCACTGTTCCTGTGGCGTCCGGCAGCATCATCTCCACGGCCATCGCAACGGCCACGCCGTATTCTGTAAGCACGTTCGAGAACGCTTTCTTGGCGCGTACAAAGGGCAGCCGCAGCCACTCCTCCGCCTTCTGCTGAAGATCTCGAGAGCTAGCATCCTGTTGTATACCGGAGATCGACCGCGTGATCATCTGGATCGAGTCGAAAGCCGAGACCTCAAGTGGCACTGGGCGGTACGTTGCCTCAAGGACGCCTTCGCGGTCGATCCCGAGCCATTCCACGATCCTGGCCTGAGTATCTTTGTGCAGGGATGCCGAAATTCCCATGACAGGAATAGAGGGATGGTTTTTTCTAATACTGCTTAGTAGACGCTGGAGCTTTATTCCTCTTTGTTCATCAATGATGGTCTGCAGCTCGTCGGCGACGATCAAGTTACATCTGCCCAGGCGCATGCCGTTCGCCATTAGTCCAAGAAGCTTTTCGGGGATCATCACCGCGATGTGGAAGCGGCCACGACGAAGTGGCTCGTCAAATTGAGGATAGTCTCGAGATCCGGCCAGAACTTCCCAATGCGCATACTCCGTGCCGGCGAGGAGCTTCTTCCAATCGGCTACTACTTGATTTACGAGGGCCTTCGTTGGGAGCAACACGATGCAGTTGGACCCCGGACGCTGCTGAACTGCATGAGCAGCGGCAATCATTGAAATATGACTCTTGCCGCTAGAGGTGGGGCCCAATATGAGCATGGATTTTCGTTGGGCAATGCGCGGTCCAAGGACCTCAAGAGCACGTCTGTAGAGCTCAGTCCGGCCATGTTCGTCGATCCCCGATTCATAACCCAATCGAGAGGTTTTTTGACGATGCTCGATCAGCTTCGCGGTTGCCTCATTGAATTTTTCCTCCAGGCGGGGAGCATCGGGCAGGAGGTTGTATAAGCCGTCTGTTGGTACTTGGGGCTGGGCAAGAGTCTTACGAAAGAACAACCTGAATCTCTTATCGAGAACATCAGTCAGCAGCCGCAGCCCTTCGGCAGCATTCGTGGGAAATCTGTCCCCCTTCTCCAAACCAGATAGCCACGATCTATCCAGCATTGTCTTACGAACATCAACCTTGGGGCTGCCCGGTGTGGAGCCGTTCAGATGCATGAATGTATCAACGGGATCTGCGGAGGTAGCAAAGCAATAGCAAGATTGGATGGCTTCAACGGCATCGGCGGCCAGAAGATATTCGGTGGTTAGGCTTTCGAGACTTTGGAACGCGCTCGTCACGCCTTTTACAAGCTGCTCGTAGAACCATTTTCCACGCTCTCGGTGATCTGCTCGTCCAGATTCGACTACATCGGTGTGGATGAGCAGGTCAGGATCTCCGAGAGCATCCCAAGGGTCACTGCCCCTAAGAAGCGCTGTACGGATTACTTCGACGGCTTCGCCGTACGCAGTCCATCGCTCGACCCATCGGTAGGTGGTTTCGTCATAGTTATTTTCCGGAGACGGTGCATACCGTTGTTGTGCGGTTGACCCTGCATTCCGGCCGAGCCCGATCTCTGTGCCAGAAAGATACCGACGTGATGAGCTCATCTCAAACCTTCCGGTGGTGTCCCGTGTGAGCGGATACTAACATCGAAAATAAATTGGCGGTGATTTGTGTCGCAGCCCGTTTGGGCCGCCTCGACGAAAGTCACGAAGTCCGTAGCGTGCGCATCGTAGCGATGGAGCCCGCATTGCGGGCCATCCAAACCTGTCTCGCGCGGTCAACGGCATGATGATTTCTCAAAGCTGCAGCTCGTCCAGCTTCTGCCAAAATGCTTCACGCAATGCCCTGCGGACCTCCTGAAAGTCAGTCCTTTGTTCCCCAATGCGTTGTGCACAATCCTTAAGGAGGACCCTGTCGACTTCGCTGGGTAGGATCGGCCTGTCAGCAGCAAGGTCATTCACTTCGGTCTGGCTAACACTTCCGTACCAGCTAGTGGCCACGCTTGTACCGACATCCCACGCAACTTCGAGTGGCGACTTGTCCACGCCAGAATGATCCAGCCCGCTGCTTTCCGAGCTGTACACAATATGCGACGGCGGGCGGCGGCTGCCCTGTGTTGGGACCACTGGGTAAGGCCTGCCGTGGGACGGTGGGGCGGGCTTCGGCTTGCTGTCGACGAGGAACGCAGGCTCGTGTGCGGGATCGCGGTCGGAGAGAGAAATCCGCGGAGCTGCGGCCACCGACCTGCTGAAGCAAGCTTCGACGAGTTCGTTTGGCAAGGTGATGATGCTGTCCACGCGGAGGGCCAGATGCTCAGCCACAGATACTACGCCAAGCCTGCTATCTGGAGCGCCGATGCCGACCAGTACAACTTTCATGCCGAGGTCTTGCGCTTCTTCAACCGCTTCGGCCAGGTCATCGTCTCCTGATACCAAGAAAGCGATAGATGCTGCCTTGTTCCGTGCGATGCCAATCAAATCGATCCCTAGTTTTAGGTCCACACCCTTCTGATCGCCATTGAAGGAGACCCTGCCAAGCCTCACTTTGACATCCGGTAAGAGAGCAATTTTCTTGTGCTGATCAGTGAACAGCGCATCCTTCGATGCGTCATACCAATAGATGCGAAGGGCATTTAATCCGCAGTAGTCACTGGTTCGCTTCAATATCCCTGAAATCAGTTTGGCGTAGTCCACGTGGAAGGCCGAACGAAGCGATGTGCCAGAAACCTGAGTTCCGGCGCTTTCCGGTTCGTTCCCCGGGTGGTTCCCCGTTTCAAGTGTCTCGTCTATAGAAGGGGGAACCGCGTTTACGGATGCTTGATCCACCGGCAGGACAGTCCATCCGGGATAGTACAAAGGGAAGTGGATATCATGAATGATTTTCAAGTTAGGGTCGAGCAGGATGACACGAATGTCGCCCAGCGGGCCACCATGAAGCGGCGCCTTACCTCTATGGCGGTGGCTGCAGTGGCCGTGATAACTATCGCGTCATCGGCGGCGCTGATCCCGCAAGAGAATAAGGCGGCTCAGTCGTTGGCGGGTCCGTCCTCGGCGGTCAGCGTTCCGGCGGATACGACGATCAAGATCAGCAGTGAGGCCGAGGCCGAGTTGAACCGTCGAACCTCAACTCCCGAAGGCCAGGAAGCGGTCCTTCAGGAGTTGCAGAAGGCTTTCGCCGGGGTGGCTAAGATCAAGCTGGCGACGGAGGCTCCAAAGGTGACCGTGGCAGCGCCGGTGGGGGCCGCCGGCATGCAAGTGCGAACTGCGGGCTATACGGGAACCCAAGCTCCGGCAGCGGTTCCCGCTTTCGCTGATGGCATTACGGGCACGCATTTCTGGCTGACGATGTCGTACGCGGATGCGATTTCCGGCGGCGCCATCGGAACTGCTGTAGCCGCGTGCAGCGCCACGTGGTGGCTGATTGGGATTTGCGGAGGTGTCGGGGTGGTTCTCAGCGGGCTGGTGCAGGGGTGGCCACGAGTAAGCAACCACGGTGTCTGGCTTGAGGTTTACCGGAGCCCGTGGCACATTCGCGCCGGCCGCTGGTAGGCGCTGGGCATAGAGGAGGCCGTCACCCTTGGTGGCGGCCTCCTCTATGCCCAGCGCCAGCAGCCCGGTCGCGTTCGCAAGCTAGCGGACGAATAACCCTAGCGGAGACATCCGCTTCCTGACCCA
>NZ_JBFRFD010000171.1:0-6618 GCF_052114645.1 Arthrobacter sp. 2YAF22_2 | reverse complement strand
GCCGATGAGACAGTAGCCGATGAGGCAGTAGCTGCCGCGGAGACCGACGACGGCGAAGAGGGCGACGCTTTGGCGGCGGCCGCTGCCGCGGCCGAGGTTGACCCCGCCGATGAGTTCAAGGCCAGGCTGCGCCGCCAGGAGGGTGACTGGTACGTCATCCACTCCTACGCAGGTTACGAGAACCGCGTCAAGGCCAACCTGGAGACCCGCATCCAGACGCTGGACATGGAAGATTACATCTTCGAGATCCAGGTCCCGATGGAGGAAGTCGTTGAGATCAAGAACGCTCAGCGCAAGGTTATTAACCGCGTCCGCATCCCCGGCTACGTCCTGGTCCGCATGGACCTGACGGATGCCTCCTGGGGCGCCGTCCGCCACACCCCCGGCGTCACCGGCTTCGTGGGTAACGCCCACGACCCGGTGCCGCTGCGCCTCGACGAGGTCTTCTCCATGCTCGCGCCGGTCTTCGAAGAAGAGCAGGCTGAGAAGGGCAAGCCGGTCAAGCACGCCGCCGCTGCGGTCGACGTCGACTTCGAGGTCGGCGAGTCGGTCATCGTCAAGGAGGGCCCCTTCGAGACCCTGCCCGCCACGATCTCCGAGATCAAAGTGGATTCGCAGACCCTCGTGGTGCTGGTCTCCATCTTCGAACGCGAGACCCCGGTCACCCTGGCGTTCAACCAGGTCAGCAAGATCTAGCTTTATCCACAGAATTCGCCCCGGGCTGCCCGCTTAGCAGCCTTGGTGCGGTCGGCCGCCTTGCCATGGTGGCCAGCAACCTGAGGCACGCTCCTGTGTCCCAGGACGTATTTGAGAGAAGGACCTACATTGGCTCCCAAGAAGAAGGTCACCGGCCTCATCAAGCTGCAGATCCAGGCAGGCGCCGCTAACCCGGCCCCGCCGATCGGTCCTGCGCTTGGCCAGCACGGTGTCAACATCATGGAATTCTGCAAGGCGTACAACGCTGCGACGGAAGCCCAGCGCGGCAACGTTATTCCGGTAGAAATCACGGTCTACGAGGACCGTTCATTCACGTTCATCACCAAGACCCCGCCGGCTGCAGAGCTCATCAAGAAGGCTGCAGGCGTCGCCAAGGGTTCGGCTACCCCGCACACCGTCAAGGTGGCCAAGCTGACCCAGGCCCAGGTCAACGAGATCGCCTCCACCAAGATGGAAGACCTCAACGCCACCAGCCTGGAAGGCGCCGCGAAGATCATCGCCGGCACCGCCCGCTCCATGGGGATCACCGTCGAGGGTTAATTCCCCACCGCTGACGCGGCGCAGGGATCGGGATACCGCTCACGACGCCGGACAGCACCGCCGGGCAACCGGCACCACCTAAACATTGAGATGTTGGGATTCCCTTCCGGAGCCCCAACTGTGGCAGGGCCCAGCGCGGTCCRCAGACCACAACTGCACAAGGAGAATAAGCAGCATGGCAAAGCGCAGCAAAGCATATGAGGCAGCCGCCGCCAAGATCGACGCGGAGAAGTTCTACGCGCCGTTCGAGGCAGTGACGCTCGCCAAGGACACCAACCCGTCCAAGTTTGACGCCACCGTTGAGGTTGCTTTCCGCCTGGGTGTAGACCCGCGTAAGGCTGACCAGATGGTCCGCGGCACCGTTATCCTGCCGCACGGCACCGGTAAGACCGCCCGCGTTCTCGTCTTCGCAACGGGCGACAAGGCCGAGGCCGCAATCGCAGCCGGCGCCGACTTCGTTGGTTCCGACGACCTGATCGAAAAGATCCAGGGCGGCTGGACCGACTTCGACGCCGCTGTCGCCACCCCCGACCTCATGGGCAAGGTTGGCCGCCTCGGTAAGGTTCTGGGTCCGCGTAACCTGATGCCGAACCCGAAGACCGGCACCGTGACCGCTGACGTCGCCAAGGCCGTCAACGACATCAAGGGCGGCAAGATCGACTTCCGCGTCGACAAGCACTCGAACCTGCACTTCATCATCGGCAAGGTGTCCTTCGACGCCGTCAAGCTSGCCGAGAACTACGCCACCGCACTGGAAGAGGTCCTCCGCCTCAAGCCGTCCGCTTCCAAGGGCCGCTACATCCAGAAGGCCACCGTCGCCACCACGTTTGGCCCGGGCATTGCGGTTGACCCCCAGGTCACCAAGGTCCTGACCGAGGCGTAATCCTCCACAGCACCACTGAAAAGGCTGTCCCGCTTCCGCGGGGCGGCCTTTTCCGCGTCCCGGGCGGCGGTTAGGCTGACCCGGTGACCGCAGCCACGCACCGTATCGAACCCCTGACCCTCCCGGAAACACTCGATGGCCCGGACGCCGCGGAGTTCCTCGAATTCGGCCGGCTTTGTGACGCGCTCACCCAGGAAACCTGGGGGAGCCTCGACCGTGCGACGCCCGACGGGGCAAGGCTGCGGTTTTGGCGGGACAACGCCTACACCCGGATGAGGCTCTTCTTTGTCCGCATCGACGGCGTCATGGTGGCGAGGTCCTGGATCCGCTTCGAGCAACAGGAGAACCTCGGGCGCGGGCTCCTGCACGTGGCCGTCCTGGACGCGTACGCCGGCCGTGGGATCGGACGGGAACTGCTGGAACACACGGAAGCCTTGGCCGCTGCCGAGGACCGCACCGTTCTGGCGACCTTCACGGAACACCCGGCAGACTTCGACGCCGCTGGTCCGGACGTGATCACCCCGCTGACCGGAACCGGGGCACTGCCCGCGTCCGCACGCGGAGTCCGCTTCGCCGCGGCGGCCGGCTACCAGCTCGAGCAGGTTGAGCGGTACAGCAGCCTGGACGTCGCCGCGGCTGCGACAGAACTGGACCGCTTGGAGCGGGAGGCATGGACCAAGGCTGCCGGATATGAGCTGTTGTCCTGGACGGACCACTGTCCGGACGAATATGTGGTGCAGTTGGCTGCCCTGATGTCACGGATGAGCACCGACGTGCCGATGGGAGGCCTCAGGTATGACGAGGAAACCTGGGACGCCGCCCGAGTCCGCCACGTGGAGGACACCTGGAAGCGGGCAGGGAACGCCTCGCTCGTGACAGCGGCGCGCCACCGGGACAGCGGCGTGCTGGCGGCCTACTCCGTGCTGGAACTGGCGCCCAGTAAGCCGTGGCTGGCCGAGCAGGACGACACACTTGTCGCCGCTGGGCACCGTGGCCACCGCCTGGGCATGCTGGTCAAAATCGCCAATCTCCGGCGCCTGGCGGACTACCCGGAGGTCAAACGCGTCACCACGTTCAACGCCGCCGAAAACGATCACATGCTGGCCATCAATGTCGCCCTCGGCTTCCGGGCCGCCGGCTGGGACGGGGAATGGCAGAGGTCCGTCCGGGGCCGCGGAACTGCGGCGTCCGGGTGACGTCCGCCCGCGGCGCGGYAGGGCAGGAATCACCCGGACCCGGCCATGGAATGCGCGCCGAAACGGGCATATGCTGGCGCTTGAGAGCCCGGCGTGAGCCGGGCACGCACTGCCCGGATTAGCATTCATCGATGAACATCCAGTTGACGAACATTCGGGGCAATGCATTGGGCGGCAGAACGGCTGGGAAGATGCCCGCAATGGCAGACGAGGTACGCGTTGAGCAGCTCTGGATCCCGGATTCGGTGGATGGACCGGATGCCGCAGATTTCCTTGCCGCCATCGAAGTAGGACGCAAGGTCCGGATGCAGACCTGGGGAAGCGACGACCTCGCGTACGCACCCCTGGAGAAACTGCTGGAAATGGCAGACCCCTATGAGCGCCAGGTGATTCTGGTGGCCAAGGTCGACGGCGAGATCGTCGGAACCGTGGACATTGCGCTGCCACTCGCAGACAACCTGGACGTCGCCGAATTCACCCTCGACATCCTGCCGGAGTTCCAGGGCCGGGGCGTTGGGCGGCAGCTGCTCGAGGCCGCTGAGCATTTCGCCCGGGACGAGGGCCGGAGCACCATCCTGATCGACACGAACCACCCCGGCGCGACGCTCGCGGACGGCACCGCCGGCCAGCTGATGCCCGGTTCCGGACTCGGCTTCGTCCCGCTCAAGAGCAGGGAAGTGGAGTTCGCGCAGCACACCGGCTACACCCTGCAGCACATCGAACAATTCAGCTCCTGCGCCCTTCCGCTGGACAGCAAGCTCGTCGCCGATCTTCATGCCGAGGCCGAGGAAGCCAACGCCGGCCGCTACCGCTTACACCACTGGACGGACCGGTGCCCCGAGCAATGGCTGGAAGCGATTGCCGCGCTGGAGAACCACGCCCGGGAGGACGGAATCCCCGGTGCCGACGACGGGGACCTGGTGTTCGACGCCGGCCTCCTCCGCAAGGCTGAAGAGGTCGCCATCGCGCAGGGCCGCCGGACCGTGGTGACCGCCGTCGAGCACCTCGCCAGCGGCACCCTTGTGGGGCTGACGACCATCAGCGTCTTGGCCCTGCGCCCCGACGTCGTSTTCCAGGAYGACACMRTGRTCCTKSSGGAGCACCGCGGMAACAAGCTCGGCCTGATGATCAAGGTGGCCAACATGGAGCGACTCTCCGAGCAGTTCCCGGATGCGCGTGTGCTCTACACCTGGAACGCCCCGGAAAACCGCTACCTCCTCACCGTCAACCAAAAGTTGGGGTTCACCACCGCCGGCGTAACCGGCATCTGGCAAAAGGAGTTGCCGGACTCCCGGCCTAGCGTCAGCTATGCCGATTTGGAGCACCCGGGCCCCGTCCCGTAAGCTGGAGGAACCAAAGACCGTCGGTTGTTGGAAATCCACTCTCCCAAGCAAGGCTCAATTCTGCAGCCGCGCCGGGAGAGCAAGTGGATCTCCGGACGAAGGACCCTGAACATAGGGCGGCCGGCGCAGGTGAACGAAGCAAAGCTCCGCGGCATGGCCGCGTTGAGACAAGCCCCGTGCATCTGCGCGGGGCGTTTTTAGTTTTTAGCTCTTTTGAGCGGGGACCCGGAACGAACCGGCACTATCCCCGGAAGGAGGGTTATGGCAACGCCTAGCAAGGTTTCAGCAGTAGCTGAGATCACTAACGATTTCAAGGAATCGAACGCCGCTGTCCTGACCGAATACCGTGGGCTCACCGTTGCACAGCTCAAGCAGCTGCGTGTCTCTCTCGGCCAGGACACCAAGTTCTCGGTCGTCAAGAACACCCTGACCGCCATTGCAGCCAAGGAAGCCGGTGTTGAAGCATTCAACGACCAGCTCTCCGGCCCCACTGCAATCGCGTTCATCAAGGGTGACGCAGTTGCCGCTGCCAAGAGCCTGACGGATTTTGCCAAGGCCAACAAGCAGCTGGTCATCAAGACCGGTTACTTCGAGGGCAAGGCACTGAACGCCAGCGAAGTTGCTGCCCTGGCAGCACTCGAGTCCCGCGAGCTGCAGCTCGCCAAGGTTGCAGGCATCCTCAAGGCTCCTGCTGCCGCTGCTGCACGCATCATCGACGCACTGCGCCTCAAGCTTGAAGAAGAGAACGGTGCACCGGCAGTTGCCGAAGCGCCCGCCGCTGAAGAAGCCGAAGCTCCCGCAGCTGAAGAAGCCGACGCCGCAGCTCCGGCCGACGCCGCAGCTCCCGAAGAGAACTAACTCTCTTTCAAACCAGACTCCGGTGCGAAGGCATGCCCCCGGCAGCCAAGCACCACCTATAGGAAGGACGCCACACCATGGCGAAGCTCACCAACGAAGAGCTCATTGAAGCTTTCAAGGAACTGACCATCATCGAGCTCTCCGAGTTCGTCAAGCTCTTCGAAGAGACCTTCGAAGTTACTGCAGCAGCTGTTGCAGTTGCCGGCCCGGCCGGTGGCGGCGCTGCTGAAGAGGCTGAAGAGCAGACCGAATTCGACGTTATCCTCGAATCTGCTGGCGAGAAGAAGATTGCAGTGATCAAGGAAGTTCGCGCCATCACTTCCCTGGGTCTGAAGGAAGCCAAGGACGTTGTTGACAGCGCTCCGAAGGCTGTTCTCGAAGGCGCCACCAAGGAAGCTGCCGAGAAGGCAAAGGCTCAGCTCGAAGAGGCCGGCGCAACGGTTACCCTCAAGTAACTCGCGCTGCCCGGGAAGCTCGACGCGTTCGAGCGGCCCAGTCTTTCCAGGAAGACCCCGTCCACTCCGGTGGGCGGGGTCTTCCTGCGTTTCACCCCGGGCACGTTCTGGTGAACCTTGAGAAAACGATTGCGCGCTCTCCTTTCGAGTCCCCGGTGCTGCCCCTAGACTTTGGCATTGTGCCGACCGGCCGCCGAACCCTCAGGAGCTCACACAATGACCGATCCGAATCCATCGTTCTCCCGCCGCGCCATGCTCGCCGCGGCCCTGGTCGGCGGCAGCGCYGCCGCAGCCACACTCTCCGGCGCCCCCGCGGCGCAGGCCGCACCGGCCAACGACAAGAAGCAATTCCGGCTGACAGTGCTCGGCACCACCGACCTCCACAACAACGTCTTCAACTGGGACTACTTCAAGGACGAACCCTATTCGGACAACGCGGGCAACAAGATCGGCATCGCCCAGGCTTCGACCCTGATTAAGGCGGTCCGGGCCGAGCGCGGCGCCGCAAATACGCTCACCATCGATTCCGGCGACACCATCCAGGGCACCCCGCTGGCCTATTACTTCGCCAAGATCAACCCCATCTCCGGCAGCGTCAAGCACCCGATGGCGCTGGCCATGAACGC
>NZ_JBFRFD010000170.1:0-6638 GCF_052114645.1 Arthrobacter sp. 2YAF22_2 | reverse complement strand
CACCACGGCCTCAAACACAGCACCGCCTGGACACCCACCGGGGCCAGCAAAGACCACCCGCCGGGCTGGACCTCACCGACCGGCCGGCACTACGCCAGCGAACACCAAGACTGGGAACCACCCCACTGGCCCAATGTCTTGATGACCGCGGACGCCGGCCCGGACCCCGGCCCGGACCAAGAACCCGAACCCGACCAGGACCTCGAACTGAAGCTGCTGCCCGAGGACCCCTTCCCGGACTGGYACCWCTTCACGGCAGAGCACCCGCTGTCCGCCGCGGACCCGGACGATCCGGGCTGGCCAGTGACCCTCAAGGACCCCGTCCCGGAGTGTTTCCTGTTCCAACAGGTGTGACCCGTGGAGGTGGGATGTACCGTTTGCCGTCAGCTTGTCGCAATCACTGCCCTAGTAGGCTCATCACACGCGATGAACAGGAGCTGACGTGGGGCAGATGGCGGTAACGGGGACGACGGGAACAGGAACGACGGTCGCCGAGGTGTTGGCCGAACTGGCTGCCCTCGAGGACCCAAAGACCCGCGCGGTGAACGAGAGACACGGCGACGATCACGGCGTGAACCTCGGCAAACTGCGCGCGCTTGCCAAGCGGTTGAAGACCCAGCAGGAACTCGCACTCCAACTCTGGGAGGCGGATACCACCGCGGCGAGACTGCTGGCCATCCTGATCTGCCGGCCCAAGGCGTTCGAAAGCGCTGAGTTGGACACCCTGTTGCGCCAGGCGGACACCCCCAAGGTGCACGACTGGCTGGTGAACTACGTAGTGAAGAAGAGCCCGCACACCGAGGAGCTGCGCCTGGCCTGGTTCGCCGATCCGGAGCCTGCGGTCGCCAGTGCCGGCTGGGCGCTCACCACCGAGCGCGTGGCGAAGAAGGCCGAGGGCCTCGACCTCGCCGGACTGCTCGACGTCATCGACGCAGAGATGAAGGACGCCCCGGATCGCCTGCAGTGGGCGATGAACCACTGCCTGGCTCAGATCGGCATTGAGCATCCCGAGCATAGAGCTCGGGCCATCGGCATCGGTGAACGCTTGCAGGTACTCAAGGACTACCCGACGCCGCCGAACTGCACCTCCCCGTTCGCGCCCATCTGGATCACCGAGATGGTGCGCCGCCAGCATGACACGTAGGCCGGCCCCTCGGAACTGCCGGACTGCGCCGAATCTCTTGCCCTCCGCGGCCGCTGCGGGTATGAGGGAGGCATGGGTTCGCAACGAGACGTCCTCCGCGGCCGCGTGGCGGTCGTGACTGGTTCGACACGCGGTCTGGGATTCGCCATGGCACGGCGGCTGGGACATCAAGGAGCGGCGGTGGTTCTGGCGTCCAGGTCCGACGACGACGTCGCGGCCGCCGTCGAGCGGCTGCTCGCGGAAGGGATTGCTGCGTCCGGACGCCGCTGCGACACCGGCGAGTTGGCCGACGTCGAGGCCCTGCGCGACGAGGCCCTCAGCCGCGGAACGCTCGACATCTGGGTCAACAACGCCGGCACCTCGGGCGTCTTCGGGCCGACGGCATCCACTCCGATCGACGACTTCACGCGCGTGGTGCGCACGAACATCCTCGGCACCTTCCACGGCTCGCGGATCGCGCTGCCAGTGTTCCTCGGCCAAGGCCACGGCGACCTCGTCAACGTCTACGGCCAAGGCGACCGCGGGCCGGTGGCGCTGCAGAACGCCTATGCGTCGAGCAAGCGATGGGTCCGCCAATTCACCGAGACGTTGCGGCGGGAGACGCAAGGCACCGGGGTGCGGGTGCACGGCCTGAACCCGGGTCTGGTAACCACGGACTTGCTGGGGCACGTCACGTCCCAAGCCGGGTACGAGCGTCGGCTGGGCGGTCTGCAGGTCGTCGTCGGGCTCTGGGGCCAGACCCCCGACGCCGCCGCGCGTCCGCTCCTGGACCTGGTAACCACGGACGCAGCGGAATTCCGCTATCTGACCAAAACGACCATGGTGTCCAGCGGAGTGCGCAACGTGCTGGCCGGGCGCCTGCGCCGCGCCAACCGTATGCCCCTGGACGTCACCGTTCTCGACACGGACCGTTCAGACTGACCGGGACGCGACTTTCTTACGGGGCGCAGACCCATCCTTCCGCGGGTCGAAGGACCGTTCAGCCCGACCGGGGCGTGAACTGGCTGGCAGTGAACTCCGCTCCTTGGGGGTCCCGGATCAGTGCCGTCCGCGTCCACTCAGTGTCGCTTTGGCTCAGGACCTGGGCGCCGGGGCGCGTGGCCTCCACCACCGTCCGGTCCCGGTCGGCAACGGTGAACGAGACGTGCCGGCGCTGCAGCAGCAGGGCGCCGGGCAGGGCTGATTGGCTCGTCTCCGGCTCCGATCTCGGTTAGAGTAGAGGTGCGTAGGGGAGTATTCCGAAGCGCTGCATACGTCAACACGTCGGGCACCGAAGCCTGGCCGGGTGCAGCGGCCAGCCGGACGGCGGGCGGAGAGACTTACGAGGCTCACTGCTACCCTCCCTACGAAAGCAGGCACCCGTTGACTGTTTCTCCCCTGATCTGGGGCATCACGATTGTGGCCATTCTGGCCCTTCTGGCCTTTGACTACTTCTTCCATATCCGCAAGGCCCACGTTCCCACGTTGAAGGAAGCGGCCATCTGGTCCGGCCTCTATGTGGGCCTCGCCATCATCTTCGGCATCCTCGTCCTGATCTTCGGCGGCGCGGCCAGGGGCTCGGAGTATTTCGCCGGTTACATCACCGAGAAGGCCCTGTCGGTAGACAACCTGTTTGTCTTCCTGATCATCATCGCCAGCTTCCGGGTTCCCCGCGAGGACCAGCAAAAGGTGCTGCTGTTCGGCATCGTGTTTTCGCTTCTTGCCCGTACCGGCTTCATCTTCCTCGGCGCGGCCCTGATCAACTCCTTCGCCTGGGTGTTCTACGCTTTCGGTCTGATTCTGCTGATCACGGCCGGCAACCTGCTCAAGCCCGGGCCCGAGCACGGCGGCGAAGCGGACAACTTCATCATCCGCCTGGCCCGCAAGTTCTTCCACACCTCCGATCACTACGACGGCGACAGGCTGTTCACCATGGAGAACGGCAAAAAGGTTCTGACCCCGATGCTGCTGGTCATGGTAGCCATCGGCGGCACCGACCTCTTGTTCGCCCTGGACTCGATTCCCGCCATCTTCGGCTTAACCCAGAACGTCTACGTTGTCTTCACCGCCACGGCGTTCTCGCTGATGGGCCTGCGCCAGCTGTACTTCCTGATCGACGGCCTGCTTGACCGGCTGATCTACCTCTCCTACGGGCTGGCCGCGATCCTGGCCTTCATCGGCGTCAAACTGATCCTGCACGCCCTACACGAGAACAACCTGCCGTTCATCCACGACGGCCAGCCCGTACCGGTCTTTGAGATCACCACCGGCCTGTCCCTGACCGTCATCATCGGCGCGCTGTTCATCACCGTGCTGGCGTCGCTGCTGAGCAAGGCAGGCAAGGCACAAACATCCATCAACAACGCCCGCCGGCATGCGGTCAGCTACCTGGACCTGGAATACACCGCGGATCCCGCCGAGCGCGAGCGCATCTACGGCGCATTGCTGGAAGAGGTCCGGCAAATCGAACAGATGGACCCGAAGTATCGCAACAAGGCCAAGGATGTAGACACCATCCGCGCCGAGGTGGCCGAAGCACACCGGCAGCACGAGCAGTACCTGGCACGGTAGCTGGTCCGGAACGGTGGCGGYGCAGCCTGCGTCGCCACAGTTCCGAGCACGACGACGACGACGGCGGGTGCCTTACCGCAGCTCAGGCCCGAGTCGCCGGGTCGGCTGCGGCCGCTTCAGCCGATGCGCTCCGCCAGCGAGACGATGATGCCCTCCGGACCGCGCACGTAGGCCGTCCGCCAACTGTGCTCGTACTCGCCGACACCTCCGACCAGCCCGTAGCCCTCCGAGGCCAATGGTGATGCCGATATGGTCAAAAGGCCGTACCGGTGACATTGGGGTCTCCCATCCTGGACGTGGATCGTAGTGCTCAGCCGTTGCCGCCCGCTGAAGCTCGGCCGTTGGCCAATTACACCTTTTCAGCGTCTCGGTCGTGTGGCTAGGCTTCGAAGAAAACGCGGTGGACTAACCGCACACGGAAGGAACGCTCGTGCTGGATTCCAGTGTCGACAAAATGGCACGCTCCTATATTGAGGCCGTTGGCACTCACAATATGGATGCCCTCAACAACCTGCTCGATGACGATCTTGTGGCCACTTTCGCGGGCAGCACTTTCGACAAGGAAGGCTGGAGCAAGGCTCTCAAGCGCCTTCTCCCGGTTCTGGTCAGAAACGACGTCCGGGAAGTCTTCACCACGGAGGACCGCGCCTGCGTCGTCTACGACTTTGTCACCGACACGGCCGCTGGCGCTGTCCGGTGCATCGAACTGCTGACCATCCAGGCAGACAAGATCCGCGAGATCGAACTCCTCCTGGACAGGGCCGCCTTCGCGCCCGTCAATGAGGCGCTGGACGCCGCCGACGCCCGGCGCGGTCAGATCCGGCCCTGAGGGCGTTCAGTATTCACCCTTGATCACGAAGTAGGAGCCGCGGATAACGCCCGCCAGCTTCGATTTTTGGCGGGCAAACTTGAACTTGGATTCCAACTCCTCCGGAACATCCATGCCGTCCGCGAGTTTGAATCCCACAGCGCGTTTCCCGCCGTCCTCGATGCTGTACATGACATTGATCGACAGCCCTGACTCGTAGAAAACGTAGTCCATCCGGAGGCCGTCAACTTCGAAGGAGGTTGCCTCGAGCGGGCGGGAGCCGATGACGATGTCGCGCTCGTCCCGGAGGATTCGGCTGACCCGTTCGACCGTTTCTGGGACCTCGCCGGCGGGGCTCACCGTAAAGGCGTGGTCGTACTTGTTTCGGTAATAGCGGGCCTCGTTGGCACGCAAACCGGCGAGGGCCTCGGCGACCGGCGACGATTCCACGCCGACTGTAGAGACGTCCTTGAAGTCAACGGTGTACGGCATGCATCCTCCTGGTAAGACCTGTTTGGGACCAATGCTAACGCGACGACGGGTTAGTGCCGCGCCGGCCCGAACCATCTGGCCAGCGCGTCCTCCAGCCCCCGCGGGGTCCCGTCTCCCGTCCATGCCACATGCCCGTCCGGCCGGATCAGCACGGCCGTAGGTCCGCTGACTGAACCGATCACCGGAAGCTCCCACCCGCCGTGGTACGTGGCGTCCACCAACTGGACCTGATCTGCCCACAGCCCCGGGCCGATGCTGCCCGGCGCGCCGAGGTTGAGCAGCACAGCCCGGGCGTCGTGCAGGAGGGTGAATACGCGCAGCGGGCCGTTCGCGGCGACGACGTCGAGATCGGGCATCCGGCGCCCGAGCAGCGGGTGCCCCTCACCGAGGTCATACCGGACGTCCAGGCCGGAGATGAGCCCGGCCAGCTGCTTCCGGGCCGCATCGATTGTCAGCAGGCCGGCTACGGTATCGGCCAGCGCGCCGATCCGAGGGTCGGCGCGCTGCATGACCGACTGAGCCATGGTGTGCTTCAGGGCCCGCGCCCCGGCGGGGTGCCGCTCGGCGTGGTAGGTGTCCAGCAGGCTGTCCGGCGCAGTGCCTTTGACCACCTGGGCGAGCTTCCAGCCGAGGTTCACCGCGTCCTGGATGCCCAGCCCGATCCCCTGCCCGCCCGACGGGGCATGGATGTGCGCGGCGTCCCCGGCCAGCAGCACCCGGCCGCTGCGGTAGGCCGCGGCCTGCCGCGTCGCGTCGGTGAACCGTGAGATCCACGTCGGGTTGTGGATCCCGAAGTCGGTGCCGTAGATGTCGGTCAAGGCCTTGCCGAGATCAGCCAGGCTGGGCTCGACTGCCGGTCCAAGCCGCTTCTCGGTCACCACCACCCGCGTGGTGCGGCCGTCCTCCATCAGGTGCAGCCCATGGATTCCCACCTCGTCGATGCGCGCGCCCGCCGGCGTCTCCTCGGTCACCTCCACTTCGGCGATCAGGCTGCTACGCGTCGCGTCCCAGCCGGGGAATTCGATGCCGGCTGCCTTGCGGACAGCACTTCGCCCGCCGTCGGCGCCGACCAGGTATAGCGCACGCATCGTCCCGCCGTCGGCGAGGTTCACGTCAATCCCGCCATTGTCCTGGGCGAAGCCCGCCACCTCGGTCCCCCGGTGGACCGGCACACCCAGCTCCTCGATCCAGCCGGCCAGGATCCGCTCAATATGGTTCTGCCACAGACCAAGGGTGTAAGGGTGCCGGGTAGGAAAGTCGCTCACATCCAGCGTCGTGTTCCCGAAGAATGCCGCCTGGACGGGTTTGCCCGCGGCGAGGAACCGGTCGGCAATTCCGCGCTGATCGAGGATCTCGATGGTCCGCGAGTGGAATCCTCCCGCGCGCGAGCCCACCAACTCCGGCGTCGGGCGACGCTCCAGAATCGCCGTGTCTACCCCGGCCAAAGCCAGCTCGCCGGCCAGCATCATCCCAGTCGGACCGCCTCCGACAACGATCACATCCACCATCACAACCCCCGGCCTCTCCATGCCGTGTCCCTACGCCTCTTCCGGGCACGTCTGAGCCAGTGTGCGGCATGACTGGGGCCTTGCCGCAAGCCCCCTTGCGCGGGATAGATTGGAACTAGAGGGGACAGGAAGCGCT
>NZ_JBFRFD010000169.1:0-6641 GCF_052114645.1 Arthrobacter sp. 2YAF22_2 | reverse complement strand
GGACGAACACCATGACTGCCACAATCGCGCCCGGGCCGGCCATCAGGGGCGTCCCCAGCGGCACAAACGCGACGTTCTTGTACTTGGCCGCGTTCTCTTCGCCGCTGGTGGACCCGGTGAGCAGCTGCAGCGCGATCAACACCAGGAGCAGTCCGCCGGCCCCCTGCAGTGCGGCAAGCGAGATGTGCATGTAGTTCAGGATCGACTGCCCGAAAATCGCGAAGGCAACAATCACGCCGGTGGCCACCAGGAGGGCCTGCAGCGCCGAAATGTTGCGGTCCTTGGCGTTCATCTGCGCCGTCAGCGACATGAAGATCGGCACTGTCCCGGGCGGGTCCATGATCACGAACAGCGTCACGATCACGGAGGCCAGGAGCTGCAGGTCGAGCCACTCCATCAGCGCACCACGGACGACCCGGTGCCCAGTTCCTCGATCCGGGCCAGCACCTCCGGGGCCGTCAGGTTCTCGCCCAGCAGGTTCGGCTTCCCGGTCCCGTGGTAGTCGGAGGACCCGGTCACCAGCAGCCCGTGCCGCTGGGCGAGGCGGCGCAGGAACACCCGGCCCTCCTCCGGGTTGTCCCGGTGGTCGATCTCCAGCCCGGCCAGACCGGCGTCGATCATCTCACGGTAGGTCTTATCCCCCACGATCCGTCCGCGGGCGGACGCCACCGGATGCGCGAACACCGGCACGCCGCCAGCATCGCGGACCAGTTCGACGGCGTGCGCCGGGTCCGGCGCATAGTGCTGCACCCAGTACCGCGAACGCGAGGTCAGGATCGTATCGAAGGCTTCGCTGCGGTCCGCGACGACGCCGGCGGCCACGAGGGCGTCGGCGATGTGCGGGCGGCCCAGAGTGGCGCCGGGGGCCACGTGGTGGATGACGTCGTCCCAGCTCAGCGGGTAGTCCTCGGCGAGCAGGCTGACCATGCGTTCGGCCCGGGTGAAGCGCGCGTCCTTGGCCTTGGTGATTTCCGCCAGCAGCCCGGGATGGTCTTGGTCGTGCAGGTAGCTGAGCAGGTGGACGCTGATGCCCTCGCTGGTCCGGCAGGAAATCTCCATCCCCGGTACCAGCGCCACGCCCAGTTCCCGGGCCGCGGCGGACGCCTCCGTCCAGYCGTCGGTCGAGTCGTGGTCGGTCAGGGCGACGACGTCGAGCTCGGCTTCCGCGGCGGAAGCGATCACGGCCGCGGGCGGTTGGGTGCCGTCGGAAACATTCGAGTGGGCATGCAGGTCAATCCTCACTTGCCCAGCGTAGTAGATCCGTGGCGGCGGCTTGGTGGCCTAAGCCGCGCCGCTGGTGAGACGATGGGACGGTGAACGATGCAGATAACACCCCAATCTCCGCTTCCCAGCCCCTCGAGGAGCGCGTCAATAACCGCTCGCAGCGGCCCAACTCCGACGCCTTCAAGGCGTTCATGGCCAGCAACTGGGCCCCGTTCCGGGAGCAGCTTCCCGAACTGGACGCTGTCGCCGGCCATGCCGCTGCCCGCCGCCGGGCCATCTCCGAGCTGTTCAAAGGTGAACGCCTGGTCATCCCCGCCGGCCCGCTGAAGGTCCGCTCCAACGACTGCGACTACCGCTTCCGGCCGCATTCGGGCTTCGCTCACCTGACCGGTCTGGGCCTGGACCATGAGCCCGACGCTGTGCTGATCCTGGAGCCCACGGATGAAGGCACAGGCGACGACGGCGGGCACCACAGCGCCACCCTGTACTTCCGTCCGCTGGCCGGCAGGGACACGGAACAGTTCTACGCTGACTCCCGCTCCGGCGAATTCTGGATCGGCGCCCGGCCGACCCTCGCCGAATTCAAGGCACAGCTCGGGCTGGAAACGGCCGACCTGAGCGAGCTCGAGCTGGCCATCACCAAGAACGTGGGCGCTCCGGAGATCGGCGGCATCTCCATCCGTCTGGTGCGCAAAGTCGACGAGAACATCGACGCGCTGGTCGACACCGCCCGCTACAACACGGCCAAAGACCCGGAAAACCTGGACCTGGGCGTCCTGGACGCGCTTGATGAGAAGCTCAGCGAGGCCCTCTCCGAGTTGCGGCTGATCAAGGACGAGTGGGAAGTCGAGCAGATGAAGACGGCCGTGGCCGCCACCGTGCAGGGCTTCACCGAAGTGGTCAAGGCCCTCCCCCGGGCCTTGACCCACCCCCGCGGCGAACGTGTGGTCGAAGGCGCGTTCTTCGCCCGTGCCCGCGAGGAAGGCAACGAGCTCGGTTACGACACCATCGCCGCCGGCGGCAACAACGCCACCGTGCTGCACTGGACCCGCAACACGGGCCAGGTCAATGCCGGCGAGCTGCTGCTGCTGGACGCCGGCGTCGAGGCCGATTCCCTGTACACCGCGGACGTCACCCGCACCCTGCCGGCCAACGGCACCTTCTCGGAGATCCAGCGCAAGGTTTACGAAGCGGTGCTCGACGCCGCCGACGCCGGCTTCGCCGCCGCCCAGCCCGGCACCAAGTTCCGCGACATCCACACCGCGGCGACCACGGTGCTGGCCGAGCGGCTCGCCGACTGGGGCCTGCTCCCGGTGTCGGTCGAGGAGGCCATCAGCGCCGAGGGCCAGCAGCACCGCCGCTGGATGCCGCACGGCACCAGCCACCACCTGGGCCTGGATGTGCACGACTGCGCCCAGGCCAAGCGGGAGCTGTACCTGGACGGTGTCCTCACCCCGGGGATGGTCTTCACGATCGAGCCCGGGCTGTACTTCAAGGCGGAAGACCTCGGGATCCCGGCGGAATACCGCGGCATCGGCGTCCGGATCGAGGACGACATCCTGATGACCGCGGACGGCCCGGTCAACCTCAGCGCCGCACTTCCGCGCAAGGCCGACGACGTCGAGTCCTGGATGGCGGGCATCTACCAGGAAATCGAGGCCCAGCCGAACGGGCTGTAGCCTGGGGCTGCCGCCAGCCGGCTAACCGGGCAAGACAAAGGGAGGGCCACCGCCGGTGACCCTCCCTTTGTCTTGCCTTGGCGCCCCTGGAGCTGGCGCCTCTCTAGCGTTGCTCGCTGTCCGGGCGAGGTGCGTCCTGGCCGGCTTCTCCCTGCCGTACTTCAGTCTGCTGGGTGGCTCCGTGCGGGGCGGGGGCGGTCTCGTTGACCCGTACGCCGTACTGCGGGCGTCCGTCCGGCAGATCCGGGTAGCTGACACCGGAGGAGCGGACCGGCTCGGATTCCGACGCCGCCTGGTCGCCGGCGGGCTGCTGCTGGCCGCCTTCGGCCGGGCGCTGGCCGTAAGGGTCGTTCCAGCCCGCGGGGCGCTGCGGGGCAGCACGGTGGCCGGGCTGCTGCGGGCCCGGCTGCTGGGGGCGCTGCTGGTTCTGCTGGTCATAGTGCTGGAAACCCGGCGCGGCGGCGTCGTTGCGGGTCATCGGCAGCTGGTGCAGGAGACGGCGGGCCTCATGGGCAGCTTCGAAGGCCACCACCACGTCATAGTTGGTCGCTACGACTTGGTTGGTCGAGGTGAAGTCACGCTTGCCGCGCTGCATGGCGTAAGTGACGATGCCGAACAACATAAAGAAGGCCGCACCCATCAGCACGGAGGTGACGATCGAAAAGTACCCCGGGGTGGTGGAGAAGAAAGACAGCATGACGCCGACGAAGAGCCCGAACCACATTCCGCTCAGCGCTCCGGAAAGCGCAACGCGGGGGTAGGTGAGCCGGCCGGTGACGCGTTCCACCATTTTCAGGTCGTTGCCGACAATCGAGACCAACTGCACGGGGAACTGCTGGTCCGCGAGGTAGTCCACCGCCTTCTGGGCGTCCAGGTAGGAGTTATAGGAACCGACGGTGTCACCCTTGGGAACAGCGCGGGACTCGTCCGAGCTGCCGGGAGCGCCGGCCTTTGGACCACCAAAAATGTTTGACATACGCCTATTCTCGCCCATCGAGCTGGGCGACGCCTGCAAATTCCGCTAAAAGAGAGCAGACTCGGTAGCCTGTAGGGGTGAGCACAACTCTTTCGCGCGTATTCGTCGCGCGCCTCCTCGGACTGGACGTCTTCGACCCCCTGGGCGACCGTCTGGGCCGATTGCGCGACGTCGTGGTGCTCTCCCGCGGCAACCGCGGCGCCCCGCACGTGGTCGGCATCGTCGTCGAAGTCCCCGGCAAGAAGCGCGTCTTCGTGCCGATGACCCGCATCACCTCGATCGACCAGACCCAGGTCATCTGCACGGGGCTGGTGAATCTGCGCCGGTTCGAGCAGCGCGGCGCGGAGACGCTGGTGGTCGCCGAGTTGTTCGACCGCCGGGTGACCCTCGCCGACGGCAGCGGGGACGCCACCATCGAGGACATCGCCATGGACCGGCACCGCTCCGGCGACTGGATCGTCAGCAAGCTCTTCGTCCGGCGCGGCCACTCGCTCTCCCCGCTGAGCCGGCTCCGGCGCAACGAAACCCTGATCATCGACTGGGCCGATGCCCAGCAGGGCGCAAAGAACGAGCCCCAGGCCGCCACGCAATTCGTCGCCACGCACGAGGATCTGAAGCCGGCCGACTTCGCCGAGGCCCTTCAGGAGATGAGCGACAAGCGCCGCTTCGAGGTCGCCAGCGAACTCCAGGACGAACGCCTTGCCGACGTGCTGCAGGAAATGCGCGAAGGCGATCAGGTGGAGATCCTTTCTGCCCTGGATGTCGAGCGCGCCGCCGACGTGCTCGAGGAGATGGACCCCGACGACGCCGCCGACCTGCTCGCCGAGCTCCCCAGCGCCCAGGCCGAGGAACTGCTGCAGCTGATGGAACCGGAAGGCGCCGAAGACGTGCGCCGCCTGCTCGAATATGACGAGGACACCGCTGGCGGCCTGATGACCCCGGTCCCGGTCATCCTCCCCCCGGAAGCCACTGTCGCCGAGGCACTCGCCCACGTCCGGCGCGAGGAACTCTCCCCGGCGCTGGCCTCCTCGATCTTCATCACCCGGCCGCCGCTGGAGACGCCGACGGGGCGCTTTCTCGGCGTCGTGCATATCCAGCAACTGCTGCGCTACCCGCCGCCGGAACCCCTGGGGAACCTGGTGGACAAAAACCTCGAACCGGTCTCGGACCAGGCCCACATCAGCGAAGTGGCCCGCGCCCTGGCCACCTACAACCTCAACTCGCTCCCCGTGGTCAACGAGGACGGCCGGCTTGTCGGGGCGGTGACTGTCGATGACGTGCTTGATCATCTGTTGCCCGATGACTGGCGCGCCCACGAGGACGACGCCCCGATAAGGAAGCTAGGAGGCCGCATTGGCTGACATCAACACGCCACGGAACTCCACCGCCGCCCCTGGATCGCGGACCGGCAGCCTCGACACCCCGCTGAGCGGGCGCCAGCGGATCCTGCCGAAGTTCTCCCCGAACCCGGACGCCTTCGGGCACGCCACCGAAGGCTTCGCCCGATTCATGGGCACGCCGACGTTCCTGGTCTACATGACCGTGTTCTGCGTTTTCTGGCTGGTCTGGAACACCTTTGCGCCCAAGGAGTGGCAGTTCGACTCCCGGGACCTCGGCTACACCCTCCTGACCCTGATGCTCTCTCTGCAGGCCTCATATGCCGCACCCCTGCTCCTTCTGGCCCAGAACCGCCAGGACGACAGGGACCGCGTCTCACTGGAACAGGACCGCCAGCGTGCCGAACGCAATCTCTCGGACACCGAATACCTGACCCGGGAGCTGGCCTCACTGCGGATCGCCCTGCGCGAGGTCGCAACCCGCGACTACGTCCGGGCCGAGCTGCGCAGCCTGCTGGAAGACATGCTGGAGGCGCAGCATGATCTGCGCAGCCATGACCCCTCGGTCAGCGTGCTTGAGTCCCCGCGCGACAAGGTCAAGGAGAAGATTAAGGACCGCCGGGACAAGCAACGGGCTTCCCGCACCCAGCAGATCCCGCGCGTCCGGGCCGACGCCAGGAAGGAAGCCGAAACCGACGACCTCCCCGATGCCGGCACAATGGGCGCCCCGGAGAGCACGCCGCCGTCCGCCCCGCGCACCTCCCCGAAAGCCGAGCAAACCCCGCAATGAGCACCCCGCCAGGAGCCTCCGGGGCGTCCCCCCTGGCAGAGGCCGCGCGCGCGGCCTTGGCCACCGTGATAGACCCGGAACTCCGACGCCCCATCACGGAACTCGGCATGGTGGAGGCTGTGGACGTTTCCGACGCCGGCCGGGCCCGGGTCACCGTGCTACTGACGATCGCGGGCTGCCCGCTGCGCGGCACCATCACAGCCGACTGTGAAGCGGCGCTGGCCGCGGTGCCCGGAGTGACCGGCGTCGAGGTCGAGCTGAAGGTGATGAACCAGAAGCAGCGCGACGCTCTCAAGGAGCAGCTGCGCGGACCGGGCAGCCGCCGCGGCATCCCGTTCAACGCCCCGGGCTCGCTGACCAAGGTGTACGCCGTTGCGAGCGGCAAGGGCGGGGTTGGAAAGTCGTCGGTAACGGTCAATCTGGCCTGCGCTCTGGCGGCGCAGGGGCTGCGCGTGGGCATCGTCGACGCGGACGTCTACGGATTTTCCGTCCCGGCGCTGATGGGCATCAGCCAGGTGCCAACCCGGGTAGACGACATGATCCTGCCTCCGGTGGCCTACGGCGTCAAGGTCATCTCGATYGGCATGTTTGTCACGGGAAACCAACCGGTGGCCTGGCGCGGACCGATGCTGCAC
>NZ_JBFRFD010000168.1:0-6667 GCF_052114645.1 Arthrobacter sp. 2YAF22_2 | reverse complement strand
AGTCACGGTGACGCTGCCCTCCGCCGGTCCTCTGGTGTCGGTGCTCGAAGAGACGGGCGCCGCCGTCGCCATCTGCCCCTCCCCTGTCCTTCGCAAGAGCATCCTGAAGCCTAAGGGCTTCGCACAATTTAGCGTCCAGGTCGGCAGGGGAACAGCAGGAGGGCTGCGGTTGATGCGGACCTGCAACCCGGATATCGTCTACATCAACACCATGACAATTCCGCTGTGGTTCGTTTTGGCGAAGCTGTTCAGGAAGCCGATCCTCACCCACGTCCACGAGGCGGAAGGCTCCGCTCCCAAACTCCTGAAGGTTCTTTTGTCGGCCCCGCTCCTGCTCTCGACGTCGATCGTCGCAAACAGCGCCTATAGCGCCTCCGTCCTAAGGGGCGCGTTTCGGGGCTTGTCCTCGCGCACCGTCRTCATTTATAACGGGGTCCCAGGCCCCTACCATCCTGAAGCGCCGCGCGCCGTCATCACCCCATCTGTCAGGCTCCTCTACATTGGACGCCTGTCGTCGCGCAAAGGAGTGGACGTTGCCGTCCGCGCCCTGAGTCACATCAAGCAGCGTGGCCTGGACGCTTCACTCGACATCGTTGGCGCTGTTTTTCCTGGTTATGAGTGGTATGAAACGGATCTTCGTGAATTGGTGGCAGCGCTCGGCCTCCAAGACGACGTGACCTTCCACGGATTTACGCCAAACGTCTGGCCGCACATCGCCCGCGCCGACGTTGTGCTCGTCCCCTCCCGGCTGGACGAACCTTTTGGAAACACCGCCGTTGAGGCCGTGCTGGCCGGACGGCCGGTTATTGTCAGCGACACTTCCGGCCTGCGCGAAGCCGCCGGAAGCTATGCGAGCGCCCAACTGGTCCCGCCGGGGGATGCGCGGGCGCTGGCCGCGGCAGTTGAAAAAGTGGTAGGCGACTGGGCCAGTTATCGGGATGATGCGCAGATCGACGCAGCCAAGGCCTTCACCAAGCACAGCTCCGAGTCATACGGCGCCCGGATCAGAGCTGAGCTGAAGGCTCTCTTGGCTTAACCGGGCCGCTTCCGCGCCGTCTTCCCTCCGTCGTCGGCAGCAAAGCCGCCGGCGGGTCATCGGTTGCTGCAGACAAATCATCAATGGCCGGGAGAAAGGAGGCGCCTGTTTTCCGGGCAAGGATAAGACCCACAGCCAAGGCCATCGTCGGCACGGACGTGTACATAGGGCTGAACAGGATGTTCCAAAGCGTAATTATGGACAGGAAAAGCACCAGTCCCGTGGCCCGCCGGCCAGCTACAGCTGTGACGATCCAATGAACCATGTGCGTCAGAATCAATGCGGCCGCCGCAACCCCTCCAAGCCCAAACAGCACCCAGAAGTCGCCCAGCACGGAGTGCAATTCGAAGTGGGTTCCGAGCATGTAGTTTTCCACATAGCCGTTATTAGGCGCGTAATGGATTGCTGCCATACCCGTTTTGGCCACCAAAATGTCTTGCAGTGACGGAGTTATCCCCACCCCAAATCCCCACGGCCGGGATTGAAACAACGCAGCAGTTGCGGCCATCTCGGGCCGCGCCCCCACGAGGAGGGATCCAGTCAATGCGATCTGTTCCACTGAGCGCTGTTGGGCACCCGCACCGAGGTAGCCGTCAACCAATAATCCGGTCCCCACGTTGTAGGTCACCAATATCAGGCTGGCGAAGGCAACCAGGGTCTTGGCCACCGATCGTCGGACGCTGCGCCCCTTCGGGATCATCTGCCAAATGACCAGCGTGAATGCGAGCATCAGCATCCCGAACAGAGACCTGGCATCGTTTGCCCCGGACACGATCGCCAACACCAGAAGCAGCGCCATGTCCACCATGCGCGGGCTTGGCCCCCATTTCCGGCGCGCGTAGCTGGCCAGCGACAACGCAATGACGATTGCGGGGACAGCGTACCCGAATTTCCAGAGGTTCTCCGTGGCGCGCCCCGCTCCTGAAACGCCCAGGACCAATCCAAACCCCAGGCCTAATCCCACGAGCCAATCCGGCATCAGCGTCCGTGCCCAGAGTATTACGCCGACTGTGAGGAAGAGGCTGCCAAAGACGACGGAGTTATTGAAGTAGCTGATGCGGTCAAATCCGTGGTCCGCCACGCTATAAGCAGACAAGAAAAAACCAAGGAGGAGGGCCGCCGCACCGATCGTCACGAAGCCTCGTCCTCCCCGGTAGCGCCCGAGGCTGGACAACCAGACAGGGCTGAGCGCCAACGCCGCAACATCGCCGAGGGTCAGCGCCTGATTGATCTCCTGGCGCAGACCCAACAAGACGAGCAGCACGAAAGCCACAACCTTCGCCGCCGAGTCCGGACGCGACGCGAAGGGGCGCGCGGACGGCCCGGCAGCTCCGGGGGAGCCACGAAGGGCGCTGTTCCCGCGGATCTCGGCCATCTTGGGCTACGAACCCGTGCGCACATGCGCGGGGTCGTTGTGCTCCTTGGTAACGGACACGGTCTTGGTCTTCGGTACGTCGCCGGGAGCTTGGGCCGCAGCTTTAGACAACGCACGGCGTCCGTCATTGCCGTAGCCATATGAGCGTTCGTTGCGGGATTCTTTTACTCCGTTCAGGATGATTCCCAGCACGTGGCCGTTGACCCCGTCGATCGCATCCAAGGCGGAAGCCAGTTGCCCGCGTCTGGTCGCCGCTGCCCGCGCGACGAAGACTGCGCCGTCTGTAATCCGGGACAACGCCAGGCTGTCCGTGACGGGAAGTAAAGGAGCAGAGTCCAGGACAACAATGTCGTAGTCCACTGCGCATGCCCGGACGAGTGCGGCCATGGCCTCCGAGTTGATCAGCTGATTCGGGTTCGGAGGTATGGCGCCGGACGGCAGGACATCGATGGTGCCCCAGGGTTCGATGACGTCCCGGAGTTCGGCAGCCCCGGCGAGCACGTTGCTGAGGCCGACCTGCCCCTCGATCTGACAGTAATGGGCAATTCGCGGTTGCCGGAGGTCGGCGTCGACAAGCAGAACCCGGTCGAACTTCTCTGACAGGGCCAGCGACAGATTCACTGCCGTCAGGCTCTTGCCTTCTCCCTCGGAGGCGGACGTCACGACCACTGATTGCACGGCGGCATCGGGATTGATGTATTCAAGGTTCGCTGCCAGGCGCCGGTAGGATTCGGCCGAGCGTCCGTGCGGGGTCACTCTCATGACAATGTCATTGGGAGTCCTGCGTCGAGCCCCCGGAATGGTGCCGAGCAGCGGGACATCGGTAACGCGCCGGAGGTCCTTCAACGCCTTGATCCGAGTGTCCAGCAGTTCCCGGCCCAAAGCGTAGATGACCGCAAGCACCAACCCAACCAGTGCTCCAGTTAGTGTGGAGAGCTGGGTGTTAGGCGCGAAAGGGTGTACTGGCGCCTGAGCCTCAGCTACTTGCTGCATGGCGACCGCAGGTGTTCCTACCGCAGTTCTCGGTGATATGCCTTGGACTGTGGTTGCTAGAGAGGAAGTTACGGCATTAGCGATCAGCGCTGCTTGTGCCGGGGAGGGATCAGTGACGGAAATGTCGATGAGTACCGTGTTAAGCGGCGAAACGGCTGAAACAGATTCACCCAGCTTTTCCGCGGTGGTATTGAGGCGCAGGCGAAGGATGACCGGTTCCAGCACCGAGGGCAATTTCGCCAACTGCGCATACGACTGCATGAGGTTTTGGGTATAGGTGGATCCCTGAACCAATTCCGACGTCGTTTCACCTCGCTGGGCGGACACAAAAACGCTGCTGCTGGCCTTGTACATCGGCGGGGTGCTCCGGGCATATCCGAAGCCAACGGCCCCACCGAGGAGAGTCAGCACACACAAGAGGGCCCAGCTGCGCTTCAGTGCCCCCAAATACTCTGAAAAATCCATATGCCCGTCTCCCAGATACGTTCTCGTTTCGATGCCTCATGCTACCGGCGGCAACCCAGCATTATTCGTAGAAGTCACCTTGTGAATTCCTGAATGGAGTCGAGGGGACCGGACCACGCAAGGCGGGACTGAAACCCCGCGGTCCGCAGTTTCTCGTCATCAGCCTGCGCAAAGGCAACAGGATAATCAATCCGCCGAATCAGCCACACCTTCTGCACCCCTTTCAATTTGTCCAAGGAATCTCCAAGAAGTCGCGAAGATCCGTCGAGAGTGCCGTCGGCGGCGCCCGGAACATGAAAAGTCAGGTCCAGCAGGCCGGAAAAAGCTTCGGGGTAAGCGACGGCGATGCGCCGCAGCGTTAGTCCCGTTTCGGCTTCCGAGGGCGGATATCGGGGACTGAAATACACCGCATCCTGCGCCTGTGCGTGTGCGCCCATGTACTCCGCCACCTCCATCCAATCAGTGCCGCTTTTCGCCTGGGCCTGGCGTTGCGAGAGGTAGATTGGAATGGTAAACAACACGATCATGACCCCCGCCGCAGCCCGCATCCAGTGTCTCGGTAGGAGCCGCGCGCCGGCAGCTATCAAGATCGCGACCGCCGGCGTACTCAGCGAAAGGTACCGCGGGTTGTACATGGGATGGATCAAGAGCGAATAGAGCCCGATGGCCAAAGTCGGAAGAACGATCTGCGGAACGATCCACACAAACCACTTGGGCAAGGAAGCCCTCCGGAGTGGGATCAACGCCCGTTGGACGGCGAAACACATCGCGAGCCAGGAAAGGCCCGCCAGCGCTATGGCCGCGATCACCCACGGTTCGTTCGTCCCCGTTCCGCCTTCTTGCGTGGTGGGCGTATCGCCTAGGAACCACTGGTTGACGACCACGTTTTGAATCCACCGTGTCCAGCCCAGATCTTGATCACTGACCTGGCCGCCTTGCCTCATCGACAGATACAGCACGGGCGCGCAGGCCAACATCCCCACAGCCGCGGCCAGGAGCCATCGGAACCGCTGCCGCCATCTGACGCCCCTCAGCGCCAGCAGCGTCACGGCATGTGAGGCAATCAGCAGGACCAGGTACAGGTTGATCGCTACGGATATCGCGGCAAACGCTGCGTAAGCGGTCCAATGCCGCGCTGTTTTGTGTCGCAGTGCCCCGACCAGGAGCACGGACAGCCAGACTGCGGCCGCAGCGCTGAAGGCATAGGACCTGGCCTCAATGCCCATCCACGTGACCCTGGGGAGCACCCCAAACACCAAGGCGCTCCACAATGCCAACCTGGATCCGCCCAATCCACGGGCCAGGACATATACACCGGCCGCTCCGGCTCCGACTGCCAAGGCGCTGGGCATCCGCAGGCTCAGGGCAGACTGGCCAAAAAATTCGATCCAAAAGTGCATCAGTAAGTAGTAAAGGCCATGGACGGCATCGACATTTTGGAGCATCCGCCATAACTCCGGAAGGCTACGACTTGCGCCGGTAATGGTGGCGGCTTCATCGGTCCACAAGGAGACCCGCCATGAACCAGCGAGAGCCAGCAACGCGGCGAAGCTGCCGATCAGCGCGGCCCGGGTGCCGTCCCGGAGTCCAGTTGCCCGGACAAACACCCAGTTTGGCCGTCGAGCCTGGACCACCTTAGCCGGCAGCGTGGAGTCAACGGCGGCGTGATCCGCAGATCGGAGCATGCTCCTCCTCGAACTCCGTGGCGCTGAGACGTGCGCCCGCGCAGTCGGCGGGGACAGCATGCGAGCAGTGCATTGGATGCGTCAGACCTCTGTGTGGAAGCAGCCCCTTGGACTATCTTTGAATCCTGCCATGATTCATCGCTATCTGGGAAGCAGCCAAATGCCCATAATTCTCGTCGTCTGTTCCGGAAACGTGTGCCGCTCTCCTTTGGCTGCAGCCATTCTGCGTGAACAGTACGGCCTCGATGGTCTGACTGTTCGGAGCGCGGGCACGGCGGCCATTCCTAGCCACTCAATGTGCGAACGCGCCTCCGCCATGACAGGTTCTGAGGGCGTCCCGGTCATCCACCGGGCGCGGGTCCTAACTGCCCAGCTGGTCGAGGACGCCGACCTCATCCTTGTCGCCGCTTACGAACACCGGACCGCCGTCGCTCGGTTGCGCCCGTCAGCCAGGCGGAAGACCTTCACGCTGAAGGAGGCCAGCGTGTTCATGCGGAGCGTAGTTGCTGTTCGGGCGCTGAGCTCTCAGGGCGGCACTGGAGCTCAGGAGAACACGTTGGGCCCAATTGTCCGGCAAATGAATGACATGCGGGGGGCCGGCAAGCTGGCCGCGCCCAAGCGATCCCTCGCCATCTTCCCCGGCCGGTCTTCAGATTCCACTGCTTATGCCGAAATATCGGACGGTCATTGGGGGAATGAGCGCGCGCACCGGAAAACACTCGAGGAAGTGGCCATCGCGAGTCGATCGATCGGTTCCGGGCTAGCGGGAATTCTGGGCGTCCCGCATTAGCCGCAAGCCGTCCCACGTTCCCATCGCGGCTGCCCGTAACGGCGGCAGGGGCCTAAGGAACTGGCGTCGACCCCCCCGCAGGAGAATGTCGCGGGCCGCGCGGATGGCCGTGCGCTTCCAGGCACGTTGTGCGTCCGGGCCAAGGTTCACGCCCGCAAAGAGCAACCTATTGCGGGCGTTGTAGTAGTAGTAGGTAGCCGACTTGGCCCGGTTCGCAGGGCTTGCCGCCGCGTCCGGGTGGGTGCCTCCTTCGTCGTGCATGGCAGGGACGCCGTGGACGACCCGGATTTTAGCGCCGGCGGCCAGAACCCGGTATGACAGGT